>NZ_NFKZ01000003.1:0-135308 GCF_002160635.1 Lactobacillus gallinarum | reverse complement strand
TCGAATCCCGTCTTCCGCTCCAAGATGAAAGCTCACGGAAGTGAGCTTTTTTTGTGCCTAAAATAAATTTATCTTTTTTGGCAAAATACCTTGCAATGAAAAATGCATTTGCTATAATAGTAACTGTTGTGCGGAAGTAGTTCAGTGGTAGAACATCACCTTGCCATGGTGGGGGTCGCGGGTTCGAATCCCGTCTTCCGCTCCAAGATAGAAGGCTCACCGAATGGTGAGTCTTTTTTTCGGGAAATAGCTCAGTTTGGTAGAGCGCTACGTTCGGGACGTAGAGGTCGCGCGTTCAAATCGCGTTTTCCCGATTATATTTAAGCTGTCTTAATAGACAGCTTTTTTTTGCTATAATACACACTAAAACTATAGGGGACATGAGAATGACAGCTACTACGAAAGAAAATTATGAATTGTTAGTGCAGCAGGCAAAGGCACTAGTTGATGGCGAAGATGACTGGATTGCCAATACTGCTAATTTATCTGCGCTTTTGTTTAATTCGCTTAATAATGTTAATTTTGCTGGTGTTTATCGCTTTGAAAACGGCGAGTTGATTTTAGGCCCATTCCAAGGGATGCCAGCTTGTGTGCATATTCAAATGGGTAAAGGCGTTTGCGGAACAGCAGCTAAGGAAGAAAAAACGCAAATTGTGCCCAACGTCCATGAATTTGCTGGTCACATCGCTTGCGACAGTGCTTCGAATTCTGAAATCGTCGTGCCTGTTTTTAAGGATGAAAAATTATGGGGCGTTTTCGATTTTGATTCTACTAAGCTAAACAATTTTGATGAAACAGATCAAAAATATTTAACTGAAATTGCCGCCGCAATTTTTGATTAATTGCGCGTTTTTGATCATAATGATCACGGAGATAAGTTAAATTATTTTACTTACTGACAAAATAAAAGTAAAATACCATAACGTATTTTAAAGGGGTGGTGTTTGTATGGAAAACTCATACAGTAAAAGCGTTAATCAAGTATTGGAAATTGCACGTGAACAAGCACAGAATTTCCATCATCGCTTAATCGGAACAGAACACGTTTTATTGGCTTTAGTAATTGAAACAGACGGTGAAGCAGGGAAGATACTTCGTTCATGGGGCTTAACTCCTACTGCTGTGCGTGAAGAAATTGAGCGCTACACCGGCTACGGTTCAGCACCTAAAACTAGTTATATGGAAATGTCACCTCGTTTAAGCTTGGCACTAGATTATGCAAAAAGACAAGCCGATCAAGGTGGATATAAAGAAATTGAAACTAATCATGTTTTGCTTGGAATAACAGCTAGTGAACAAGTCTTGTCGGCCATGATTCTCAAGAATTTAAATGTGGATATTGGTCGCTTACGTCAAGATGTTAATGATAGCTTAGATCAGGAACAAGATTTTGGCGACTCAGCAAGCTGGTTAGGTAATAGCAATACAGCTACAGGGCAAAAGAAACGTAAAAATAGTACTACACCAACTCTAGATAAAGTAGCTGTTAATTTGAATCAACGTACTCGTGAAGGCGGTATTGATCCAGTTATTGGCCGCGAAAAGGAAATTAAGCGAGTTATTCAAATTTTGTCTCGTCGTACTAAGAATAATCCAGTTTTAGTAGGTGAACCTGGTGTAGGTAAGACTGCAGTCGCTGAAGCAATTGCTACAGAAATTGTTAATAAAAGAGTGCCAGAGAATTTACTCAATAAACGAGTAATGGCTCTTAACATGGGCAGTTTAGTAGCAGGTACCAAGTATCGTGGCGAGTTTGAAGATAGAATGAAGAAGATTTTGGATGAAATTGCTAAAGATGGCAAGGTCATTCTGTTTGTTGATGAAATGCATACTTTGATTGGTGCTGGTGGTGCTGAAGGAGCAATCGATGCTTCTAATATCTTGAAGCCATCACTTGCTCGTGGCGATATTCAAATGATTGGTGCTACTACATTTGATGAATATCAAAAGTATATTGAAAAAGATCAAGCATTAGCCCGGCGTTTTCAACAAGTACGTTTGAATGAACCTACTAAGAAAGATACATTGGCTATATTGAATGGACTTAGACCTAAATATGAGAAGTTCCATCATGTAACTATTTCAGATGCCAGTCTTGAGGATGCTGTTGATCTATCTAGCCGTTACATTACCAATCGTTTCTTACCCGATAAGGCAATTGATCTGGTAGATGAAGCCAGTGCAGCTGTTAAAATTAAGACTAATGTTGGTTCAAATAAAGATTTAGTTCAAATTAATGAAAAAATAAAGAGTATTATTGAGCAAAAAAATGAAGCTGCTGCAAGTCAAAACTTTGTTCAGGCTGCGCAACTTCAAGAAGCACAAAATAACTTGCAAATGCAACGAGAAAAAATGGAAAATGCGCTGCAAGTTAAAGTTAGTGCTGAGGCTATTGTTGAACCAGAAGATATTGCCAAGGTAGTGTCTGATTGGACAGGCGTACCAGTTACTCAAATGAAGAGGGATGAGAGTCGCCAATTAGCTAACCTCGAAAGTATTTTGCACAAACGAGTTATTGGACAAGATAAAGCTGTCTCCGCTGTAGCTCGTGCAATTCGTCGTAGTAGAAGTGGTATTAAAGATGAACGACGCCCAATTGGATCATTCTTATTCTTGGGCCCAACTGGTGTAGGTAAAACGGAACTTGCTAAGTCAGTTGCAGCTGCAATGTTTGGCTCAGAAGATAATTTGATCAGATTAGATATGTCAGAATATATGGATCAAATCGCTTCCAGCAAGTTAATCGGGTCAGCACCTGGTTATGTTGGTTATGAAGAGGGCGGTCAACTTTCTGAACAAGTTCGTCGTCATCCATATTCTGTTGTCTTGCTTGATGAAGTTGAAAAAGCTCACCCAGATGTATTCAATTTACTTTTGCAAGTCTTAGATGAAGGATTTTTGACAGATTCTAAAGGCAGAAAAGTTGATTTTAGAAATACGATTATTATCATGACTTCTAATCTGGGATCACGTACTTTATTTGACAGCAAGGCTGTAGGCTTTAATGCTGATAAGGTTGATCAAGCTAAGGCAAGACAAGCTAAGGTAGAGCAAGCAATTAAACAATTCTTCCGTCCAGAATTTTTGAATAGAATCGATGAGACGATTATCTTTGATGAATTAACTAAGAAACAATTGCGTGACATTGTTACCTTGTTGACTCATAAATTGGTAGTTCGTTTGCAGAAGAAAGGAATCACACTTAAGATTTCTCGCGCTGCTCTAGATAAAATCGTTCAAGATGGTTATGATCCCGAAAATGGTGCTCGACCACTTAGAAGAGCAATTCAAAATAATATCGAAGATAAATTGGCAGAAATGTTGATTACCAGTGAAGTAAAATCAAATGATACTTTAAAAATCGGTAGTCAACATGGCCATTTAAAATTTGATGTTGTTTCTGATAAAAAGCTGGTAAAAACTAAGTGATATCAGGCATTAGACCTTGACAAAAAGTAGAAAAAGGCATATAATTTTTGCTGGTTTAAAAAGACTGAGATTCAGGATTTTGCTGATCTATTGTCCAGCAAAATGATAAGGACAAAAACGAAAAAGCTTCGTTTTTGTCTTTTTTATGCCTAAAATTGCAGTTTTTTGAATTTGTAACAGAAATGTAATATTTGCTTTCTTAGACAGAAAGGATGTTTTTCCTTGTTAAATGGACACGTAGTGAACTACGGTAAGCATCGAACTAGACGTAGCTTCTCTCGCATTAAAGAAGTATTGAAGCTCCCTAACTTAACTGATGTTCAAACCGAATCATATAAGTGGTTTCTTGATAAAGGCATTAAAGAAGTCTTTGATGACATCATGCCTATTAGTGACTTCTCAGGTAAGCTTTCATTAGAATATGTTGGCTACAAGCTTCAAAAGCCTAAGTATACAGTTGATGAAGCTCGTGATCATGATGCAACTTATGCTGCACCAATGCACGTAACTTTGAAGCTTACTAACCAAGAAACTGGTGAAATTAAGACTCAAGATGTATTCTTTGGCGATTTACCATTAATGACTGAATCAGGTTCATTCATCGTCAATGGTGCCGAAAGAGTTATTGTTTCTCAATTAGTAAGATCTCCAGGTGTGTACTACACTGGTGATTACGACAAGAATGGTCGTCAAATCTTTGGTACTACTGTTATTCCTAACCGTGGTGCTTGGCTTGAATATGAAACTGATGCTAAGAATGTTTCATTCGTTCGTGTAGACCGTACTCGTAAGTTGCCACTTACTGTTTTAATTAGAGCTATGGGTATTGGCTCAGACAGTGACATCATCGATATGTTTGGTCAAAGCGATACTTTGCAATTTACTTTGGACAAAGATGTTCACAAGAATCCAGCAGATTCTCGTGTAGCCGAAGCTTTAAAGGATATTTACGAAAGATTACGTCCAGGTGAACCTAAGACAACTGATTCATCACGTTCACTTTTGTATGCTCGTTTCTTCGATCCACGTCGTTATGATTTAGCACCAGTTGGTCGTTACAAGATCAACAAGAAGCTTTCTCTTAAGAATCGTTTGTATGGTCAAACTTTAGCTGAAACTTTGGCTGATCCAGATACTGGTGAAATCATTGCTAAGAAGGATACTGTTGTTACTCACGAAGTAATGGACAAGTTAGCTCCATACCTTGATCGTGATGACTTCAAGATGGTAACTTACCAACCTTCAAAGGAAGGCGTATTACCAGATCCTATTACAGTTCAAGAAATTAAGGTTTACTCAAAGGTAGATCCTGAACGTGAAGTCAAGTTAATGTCAAATGGTCACATTGCTGCAGATGTTAAGCATTTAACTCCAGCAGATGTTTTGGCTTCAATCAACTACTTCTTCGCATTGCAAGACAAGATCGGTACAACTGATGATATTGACCACTTGGGTAACCGTCGTATCCGTCGTGTTGGTGAACTTCTTCAAAACCAATTCAGAATCGGTTTGGCAAGAATGGAACGTGTTGTTCGTGAAAGAATGTCAATCCAAGATCCTTCAACTGTTACTCCACAACAATTGATCAATATTCGTCCAATTGTTGCAAGTATCAAGGAATTCTTCGGTTCATCACAACTTTCACAGTTCATGGATCAACACAACCCATTGGGTGAATTGACTCACAAGCGTCGTATGTCAGCCTTAGGGCCTGGTGGTTTGACTCGTGACCGTGCTGGATATGAAGTTCGTGACGTTCACTATACTCACTATGGTCGTTTGTGTCCTATCGAAACTCCAGAAGGTCCTAACATTGGGTTGATTAACTCACTTGCTTCATACGCAATTATTAACAAGTATGGTTTCATCGAAACTCCATACCGTCGTGTATCTTGGAAGACCCACAAGGTTACTGACAAGATCGACTACTTGACTGCTGATGAAGAAGATAACTACATCATTGCTGGTGCTAACACTCCTTTGAATGATGATGGTTCATTTAAGAGTGATTTAATCTTAGCTCGTCAAAAGGAAGATAACGTCGAAGTTACTCCAGACAAGATTGACTACATGGACGTTATTCCTAAACAAGTTGTTTCTGTAGCTTCAGCATGTATCCCATTCCTTGAAAACGATGACTCTAACCGTGCTTTGATGGGTGCCAACCAGCAACGTCAGGCTGCTCCTTTGATCAACCCACATGGCTCACTTGTTGGTACTGGTATGGAATATCGTGCAGCTCACGATTCAGGTGCTGCCTTAGTAGCTAAGGATGCTGGTACTGTTGAATACGTAGATGCAAACGAAATCCGTATTAGACGTGAAGATGGTACTTTAGACAAGTACACTCTTGAAAAGTATCGTCGTTCAAACAACTCTAAGTCATACAACCAAACTCCTAATGTTAAGTTGGGTGATCATGTTGATGCTAGTGATGTTATTGCTAACGGTCCAACTATGGATCATGGTGAACTTGCTTTAGGTCAAAACCCACTTATTGCCTTCATGACTTGGAACATGTACAACTATGAAGATGCCATCATGCTTTCAGAACGTTTGGTTAAGGATGATGTTTATACTTCAATTAGTATTGAAGACTACGAATCAGAAGCTCGTGATACTAAGCTTGGTCCTGAAGAAATCACAAGAGAACTTCCTAACATCGGTGAAGATGCTTTGAAGGACCTTGATGCTGATGGTATTGTCCGCGTCGGTGCTGAAGTTCACGATGGTGATATTTTGGTAGGTAAGGTAACTCCTAAGGGCGTAACTGAATTATCTGCTGAAGAAAGATTACTTCACGCTATCTTTGGTGAAAAAGCTCGTGAAGTTCGTGATACTTCACTTCGTGTACCACACGGTGGTGGCGGTATCGTTCAAGACGTTAAGGTTTACACCCGTGAAGCCGGCGATGAACTTTCACCAGGTGTTAATACTATGGTTCGTGTTTACATTGCACAAAAGAGAAAGATTCAAGTTGGGGACAAGATGTCTGGTCGTCACGGTAACAAGGGTACTGTTGCTGCTGTCGTTCCAGAAGAAGATATGCCATACTTACCAGATGGTACCCCAGTAGATATCTGTTTGAACCCAATGGGTGTTCCATCACGTATGAACATTGGACAGCTTCTTGAATTGCACTTGGGTGCTGCAGCACGTCAATTAGGTATTCACGTAGCTACTCCAGTATTTGATGGTGCTAACGAAAGTGATGTTTGGGACACTGTTCGTCAAGCTGGTGTTGATAAAGACGGTAAGACTGTTATCTACGATGGTCGTACCGGTGAACCATTCCACAACCGTGTTTCAGTTGGTGTCATGCACTACTTGAAACTTACTCACATGGTTGATGACAAGATCCACGCACGTTCAATTGGGCCTTACTCATTGGTTACTCAACAACCTTTGGGTGGTAAAGCTCAGTTTGGTGGTCAGCGTTTCGGTGAAATGGAAGTTTGGGCCCTTGAAGCTTATGGTGCAGCTTACACATTGCAAGAAATCTTGACTTATAAGTCAGATGACGTTGTTGGTCGTGTAAAGGCATATGAAGCAATTGTTAAGGGCGAAAGAATTCCTAAGCCAGGTGTTCCAGAATCATTCCGTGTGCTTGTTAAGGAACTTCAATCATTAGGTTTGGATATTCGTGTTCTTGATATGAATCATAATGAAATTGAACTTCGTGATATGGATGAAGATTCAAGTGAACATTTAAACATTGATTCATTGTCACGTATGGCAGAAGAACAAGAAAAAAAGAAGTTAGCCGAAGAAACTGGAAAATCAGAAGATAAAAAAGACGATAAGAAAGATGCAGATAAGCCAGTAGCTCCTGCAGATGAATCTGACGACAAAGTTTCTAAATAGTAGGAGGTTAAACTTTTGATCGACGTAAATAAATTTGAAAGTATGCAAATTGGTCTTGCATCACCTAACAAGATCAGAAGCTGGTCATATGGTGAAGTTAAGAAGCCTGAAACCATCAACTACCGTACTTTAAAACCTGAAAAAGATGGTCTATTTGATGAAAGAATCTTTGGACCAACTAAAGATTGGTCATGTGCCTGTGGTAAATATAAGGGTGTTAGATACCGTGGCATCGTTTGTGACCGTTGTGGTGTTGAAGTTACTTCTTCAAAAGTAAGAAGAGAACGTATGGGACACATTGAATTAGCTGCCCCTGTAACCCACATTTGGTACTTCAAAGGTATCCCTTCAAGAATGGGTTTAGTATTGGATATTTCTCCAAGATTGCTTGAAGAAGTTATCTACTTTGCTGCATATATCGTAATTGATCCAGGTGATACTGATCTTGAGCCTAAGCAATTATTAACTGAAGCAGAATACCGTGAACAAAAAGCTAAATACGGTAACCGTTTTGAAGCCAAGATGGGTGCTGAAGCTATTCGCGAATTGCTCAAGAAAGTTGACCTTGATAAAGAAGTTAAAGATTTGAAGAAAGAGCTTCAAACCGCAACTGGTCAAAAACGTACTCGTGCAATTAGACGTTTGGATATTTTGGACGCATTTAAGAATTCAGGTAATAAGCCTGAATGGATGGTTATGGATGCAGTTCCAGTTATTCCACCAGATCTTCGTCCAATGGTTCAACTTGAAGGTGGCCGTTTTGCTACCTCAGATTTGAACGATTTATATAGACGTGTAATTAACCGTAACAATCGTTTGAAGAGATTGCTTGATTTGAACGCTCCTAACATCATCGTTCAAAACGAAAAGCGTATGCTTCAAGAAGCTGTTGATGCTTTGATTGACAACGGTCGTCGTGGTCGTCCAGTTGTTGGACCAGGTAACCGTCCACTTAAGTCACTTTCACACATGCTTAAGGGTAAGCAAGGTCGTTTCCGTCAAAACTTGCTTGGTAAGCGTGTTGACTACTCCGGTCGTTCAGTTATCGATGTTTCACCAAAATTGAAGTTCTATCAATGTGGTGTTCCACGTCCAATGGCTTTGGAATTATTTAAGCCATTTGTAATGCACGAATTGGTTAAGCGCGGTATTGCTTCTAACATTAAGAATGCTAAGCGTAAGATTGATCGTGAAGATGATGATATTTGGGATGTACTTGAAGACGTTATTAAGGAACGTCCAGTTCTTTTGAACCGTGCACCTACTCTTCACCGTTTGAGTATTCAAGCATTTGAACCAGTTTTAGTACCAGGTAAGTCAATCAGACTTCACCCATTAGCTTGTGAAGCCTACAATGCCGACTTCGATGGTGACCAGATGGCCATCCACGTACCACTTTCTGATGAAGCTGTTGCTGAATCTCGTTTACTTATGCTTGCTGCTCACCACATCTTGGCTCCTAAGGATGGTAAGCCAATCGTTACTCCATCACAGGATATCGTTTTGGGTAACTACTGGTTGACTCAAGCTGAACGTGGTCGTGAAGGTGAAGGCATGATCTTTAGTTCACCAGCTGAAGCAACTGTAGCTTATGAAAATGGTGATATTCACTACCATACTATTATTGGTATGTCAGCTGATGCTATGCCTAAGAAGCCATGGCCACAAGGTCATGAACATGGCATTTTCATTACTACATACGGTAAGCTTGTCTTTAACCAATTATTCCCAGATGATTACTTCTACATCAATGAACCAAGTGAAGAAAACTTAAATAATCCTTTGGATGCTAAGTACTTCTTAGGTGAGGGTCAAGATATTCATGACAAGATTGATGAAGTTGGCGATGATTTAATTGCTACACCATTCAAGAGTAGTTTCTTGTCAGACTCTATTGCTACTATCTACAAGTACTACAAGGTTCAAAGAACTTCAGAATACTTGGATGACTTGAAGAAGTTAGGTTACACTAGTTCAACTACTTCAGGTATTACTATTGGTATGAATGACGTTCCAGAAATTCAAGATAAGGATGAAAAGGTAGCTAAGGCACGTAAGCAAGTTGATATTGTTTCTAAGCAATTCAGACGTGGTTTAATTACTGAACAAGAACGTCACGACCGGGTAATTAGTATTTGGAATGCATGTAAGGATGAAATCCAAAACGAAATTGCTCAAATTCACTCACCACGTAACCCAATTTCAATCATGGCCGACTCAGGTGCCCGTGGTAACATTTCTAACTTTACTCAGTTAGCTGGTATGCGTGGTTTGATGGCTACTCCTAACGGTGGTTTGTTCGAAATTCCTGTTACTTCAAACTTCAAGGAAGGTTTGTCAGTATTGGAATTATTCATGTCCACTCACGGTGCTCGTAAGGGTATGACGGATACTGCCTTGAAGACTGCTCAGTCAGGTTACTTAACTCGTCGTTTGGTTGATGTTGCTCAGGACGTTATTATTCGTGATGATGATTGTGGTACTGATCGTGGTATTACAGTTAGCGCCATCATGGAAGGTGACGAAATGATCGAACCATTATTTGATCGTTTGGTTGGTCGTTTCACTGCTGAAACAGTTAAGGATCCTAAGACTGGTGAAGCTATTGTTGGCAGAGATGTCATGATGGATGAAAACATGGCTCATAAGATCTGTGATGCAGGAGTAACCCATGTTAAGATTCGTTCAATTCTTACCTGTGATACTCCACACGGTGTATGTCGCAAGTGTTACGGTATGAACCTTGCTACTGGTGAAGAAGTTGAAGTTGGTGAAGCAGTAGGTACTGTTGCCGCTCAATCAATTGGTGAACCTGGTACTCAGCTTACTTTGAGAACTTTCCACAACGGTGGTGTTGCCGGTGCCGAAGATATTACTCAAGGTTTGCCTCGTGTGCAAGAATTGTTCGAAGCACGTAACCCTAAGGGTCGTGCAACCATTTCTGAAGTAGATGGTGTAATTGATTCAATTCAAGAAAATCCAGCAGAACATACTCGTGAAATTACTGTTAAAGGTAAGATTGATACTAGAAGTTACAGTGTTCCTTACACTGCTTCTGTTGCTGTATCTGAAGGCGATTATGTTCACCGTGGTGATAAGTTGACTCTCGGTTCTGTTGATCCTAAGGAATTGATCCAAGTTACTGATACTTTAACTACTGAAAAGTACATCTTGGCTGAAGTTCAAAAGGCATATAGAATGCAGGGTGTAGACATTGCCGACAAGCACGTCGAGGTATTGACTCGTCAAATGCTTCAAAAGGTACGTGTCCTTGATCCAGGTGAAACTGACATCTTGCCAGGTGAAGTTATGGATATCGGTCAATTTAGAGACCGTAACAAGGAAGTTATTATTTCTGGTGGTATTCCAGCAACTGCACAAAGCGTTATCTTGGGTATTACTAAGGCTGCTTTGGAAACTAATAGTTTCTTGTCAGCTGCTTCATTCCAGGAAACTACTCGTGTTCTTACTGATGCTTCAATCAGAGGTAAGAATGATCCACTTCTTGGACTTAAGGAAAACGTTATTATCGGTAAGATTATTCCAGCTGGTACTGGTATGCCTGTATACCGCAGCATGGAACCTGAAGCTGACGTTAAGAAGCCAGATTCAGTTTACTCAATTGCTGATATTGAAAAGCAAATGAAAGAAAAAGAACAAAGTAAGTAAAATTTAGTTCTTATAAAAAGCGTTTCTATTCATAAAGAATAGGAACGCTTTTTTAGTTTAAAAATTGTGTTAGAACTAAACCTAAGAAAATAAATGGTATGAAAGGATAATGATAGTTGGAATCTTTATGTTCAATTACGAAAAATAATAAAAGTGAGAAGCAAGCAAATAAAAATATTATGTTAGCAATAGAAGGAGTTAAGTAACTGGCAATAGTGAGATAAATTAATAGGTCGCCTAGCCCCATTTTATGCTTAAAAATATTCCAACTGAAAATTGAAATAATTAATATAAGAGAAATAAAATCTAAGGTCGTAAAAGCAGAGAACTTATTTTCTAAGATAGCGATAGTTATTGCAGGAAAAAGAAAGAAAAGATCAAATTCTTTTTCATAAAAATCAGCGATAGCCGTCAAAAGAAGAGAGGAAAGAAACACAGAAGATGTGATGCCACTAATAGAGCTGAAGTCAATCAAAGAAAAGGCAAATCCTCCAACTAATTCAAACAGAAATAATTCACTTGGAATAGATTGTTTACAATAATGACAACGTCCTTTCAATAATAAGTAAGAAATAAGAGGAATCTCGTCCAGCAAAGATAATTCAAAGTGACAATTTTTGCAATAAGAGCGAGAAAAAATGAAATTTCTGTTCTCCCATCGATCAAAAACTACTGCCATGTGGGATGCAATACAAGTTCCAATTGCAAAATTAGTAAAAGTATAAATTAAATTCAAAAAATCACCTCACTATTTAATACGCAAAAAATCATTGTTTTTCTTTTTTTATTTTGAAAAAGTTTGATTTCTATTAAAAACCGAGTACAATAGTGTTTGTATGTTTTGAACAGTCTGTTCGTGAGTATAAAAAGAAACTCCCGGATGTGTGAACAAAATAGTAATTTTAGGAGGAAATTTTAATGCCAACCATTAATCAATTGGTAAGAAAAGGCCGTCATTCAAAGGTTACTAAGTCAAAGTCACCTGCTTTGAATTACAGCTACAACAGTATGAAGAAGGAATCAGTATTCAACCCAGCTCCACAAATGCGTGGTGTTGCAACTCGTGTGGGTACTATGACTCCAAAGAAGCCTAACTCAGCTTTACGTAAGTACGCTCGTGTTCGTCTTTCAAACTTAATCGAAGTTACTGCTTACATTCCAGGTGAAGGACACAACTTGCAAGAACACTCAGTTGTTTTAATTCGTGGTGGTCGTGTAAAGGACCTTCCTGGTGTTCGTTACCACATCATTCGTGGTGCCCTCGATACTGCTGGTGTTGATGGCAGAAAGCAAGGCCGTTCTAAGTACGGTACTAAGAAAGATTAAAGGAGGAGTTAAATAATGCCTAGAAAAGGTCACGTAACTAAAAGAGACGTTTTAGCAGATCCAGTTTACAACTCAAAGCTTGTTACCAAGTTAATTAATCACTTGATGATTGATGGTAAGAGAGCTAAGGCATCTTCAATCCTTTACGATGCTTTCAACATTGTTCAAGACAAGACTGGTAAGGAACCACTTGATGTATTTGAAGAAGCTATGAACAACGTTATGCCAGTTTTGGAAGTTAGAGCTCGCCGTATCGGTGGTTCAAACTACCAAATCCCAGTTGAAGTACGTCCTGAAAGAAGAACTACTTTAGGTTTAAGATGGCTTGTTTCATACGCTCGTTTACGTAACGAACACACTATGGATGAACGTTTAGCTAACGAAATCATCGATGCTTCAAACAACACTGGTTCAGCAGTTAAGAAGCGTGAAGACGTTCACCGTATGGCTGAAGCTAACCGTGCATTTGCACACTACCGCTTCTAATTCGTTAGTTTTATTTTAAGGAGAGAATAATTTATGGCTAACAAGCGTGAATTTCCATTAGCAAAGACACGTAACATTGGTATTATGGCCCACATCGATGCGGGTAAGACTACTACTACTGAACGTATCCTTTACTACACTGGTAAGATCCACAAAATTGGTGAAACTCACGAAGGTGATTCACAAATGGACTGGATGGATGAAGAAAAGGAACGTGGTATCACCATTACTTCTGCAGCCACTACTGCACAATGGAAGGACCACAGAATTAACATCATCGACACCCCAGGACACGTTGACTTCACTATCGAAGTAGAACGTTCACTTCGTGTTCTTGATGGTGCCGTAACTGTTCTTGATGCCCAAGCTGGTGTTGAACCACAAACTGAAAACGTATGGCGTCAAGCTGAAACTTACGGTGTTCCTCGTATTGTTTTCGTTAACAAGATGGATAAGATCGGTGCTGACTTCGATAAGTCAGTTAAGTCATTGCACGAACGTTTAAACGCTAATGCACATGCTGTTCAAATGCCAATTGGTTCAGCTGACACTTTTGAAGGTGTTATCGACTTAATCAACATGGTTGCCGACATCTACGACGAAGACAAGCTTGGTTCTAAGTGGGATACTGTTCCAGTTCCTGACGAATACAAGGAAGAAGCTGAAGCACGTCGTAACGACTTAATTGAAGCCGTAGCCGATGTTGATGACGGCATCATGGAAAAATTCCTTGGCGGTGAAGAAATTTCTAACGATGAATTAAAGGCAGCTATCCGTAAAGCAACTTTGAACTTGGAATTCTTCCCAGTATATGCTGGTTCAGCATTCAAGAACAAGGGTGTTCAAATGATGCTTGACGGTGTTATTGACTACTTGCCATCACCACTTGACGTTAAGCCTTACGTTGCTCACGATCCTAAGACTGGTGATGAAGTTGAACTTATGGCTGACGATAAGAAGCCATTTGCAGCTCTTGCATTCAAGATCGCTACTGACCCATTCGTAGGTCGTTTGACTTTCATCCGTGTTTACACCGGTTCTCTTGAATCAGGTTCATACGTATTGAACGCTTCAAAGAACAGTCGTGAACGTGTTGGTCGTTTGCTTCAAATGCACGCCAACTCAAGAACTGAAATTCCAGAAGTATTCTCAGGTGATATCGCTGGTGCCATCGGTTTGAAGAACACCACTACTGGTGACTCATTAACTGACCCAGATCACCCACTTATTTTGGAAAGCTTGAAAGTTCCAGATCCAGTTATCCAAGTATCAGTTGAACCTAAGTCAAAGGCTGACCGTGATAAGATGGACGTTGCTTTGCAAAAGCTTACTGAAGAAGACCCAACTTTCCGTGCTGAAACTAACCCAGAAACTGGTCAAACTTTGATCTCAGGTATGGGTGAACTTCACCTTGATATCATGGTTGAACGTATGAGACGTGAATTTAACGTTGATGCTAAGATCGGTGAACCACAAGTTGCTTACCGTGAAACCTTCACTAAGGAAGCTAAGGCACAAGGTAAGTTCGTTCGTCAATCAGGTGGTAAGGGTCAATACGGTGACGTTTGGATTGACTTTACTCCTAACGAAGAAGGTAAGGGTTACGAATTTGAAGATGCCATTGTTGGTGGTGTTGTTCCTCGTGAATTCATTCCTTCAGTTGACCAAGGTTTACAAGAAGCTATGAAGAATGGTGTTCTTGCAGGTTACCCATTGATCGATGTTAAGGCTAAGCTTTACGATGGTAGTTACCACGAAGTCGACTCATCAGAAGCTGCCTTCAAGGTTGCTGCTTCACTTGCTTTGAAGAACGCTGCTTCAAAAGCTGGCGCTGTTATCTTGGAACCAATTATGAAGGTTCAAGTAACCACTCCAGAAGAATACTTAGGTGATGTTATGGGTTCAATCACTGCTCGTCGTGGTACTATGGAAGGTATGGAAGACAGAGCAGGTGCTAAGATCATCAACTCATTTGTTCCACTTTCAGAAATGTTTGGTTACGCAACTACTTTGCGTTCATCAACTCAAGGTCGTGGTACATTTACTATGGTATTTGATCACTACTCACCAACACCTAAGTCAATTCAAGCTGACATTATTAAAAAGCGCGGCGGCGAAGCTGAATAATTTTTAATAGTGAAAAGCTTTATGCTTTTAGCTTAATTGAAAACAATTACATATAAAAAAGAGTTATTGAGAATTTTCAATAACTCTTTTTTTGTAAATCTTTTTTAGAAAAAATGCCCTTAAGCCTTGATATTTAAGGAAAGACAAAGTACAATAGTCTTTGTGCTTAAGGGACGATTGTGCCTTGAGTAATTAAAATTGTTGTAAAGCGTTGACGCAAAAGGTTGCGGCACGCCAGGCTGCATTGCCACAGTGGCGTGCGGGGAATTTTTGCCGAGCGAGTCATCTTTTAAAGAAGACGTTAAGGAGGTAATTTAATGGCAAGTCAAACAATTCGTATTAGACTTAAGTCATACGAACACGGTATTCTCGATGAATCAGCTGCTAAGATCGTAGCTACTGCAAAGAGAACTGGTGCTGAAATTTCAGGTCCAGTTCCTCTTCCAACAGAAAGAACTTTATTCACTGTTCTTCGTTCACCACACAAGAACAAGGACTCACGTGAACAATTCGAAATGCGCACTCACAAGCGTTTAATCGATATTTTGAATCCAACACCTAAGACTGTTGATTCATTAATGAAGCTTGATCTTCCAAGCGGCGTAGACATCGAAATTAAGTTGTAATTTAAATAGAAAGAGGTGTAAACATGACCAAAGGAATCTTAGGAAGAAAAGTTGGTATGACTCAAATCTTTACTAAAGATGGTGTCCTTGTTCCTGTAACAGTTGTAGAAGCAACTCCTAACGTTGTTATGCAAGTTAAGACTGTTGAATCAGACGGTTACGAAGCTGTTCAATTAGGTTACCAAGACAAGCGTGAAGTTTTGAGCAACAAACCAGAAAAAGGTCATGCTGATAAGGCAAAGACTTCACCTAAGCGCTTCATTCGGGAAATCCGCGGTGTTGAGCTTAAGGACTATGAAGTCGGCTCAGAAGTTACTGTGGATACATTCAAGGAAGGTGACGTTGTAAACGTTACTGGTACTTCAAGAGGTCATGGATACCAAGGTAACATCAAGCGTTGGGGCCAATCAAGAGGACCAGAAACCCACGGTTCAAGATACCATAGAATTCCTGGTTCAATGGGTTCCATCATTAACCGTGTACCAAAGGGCAAGCGTTTGCCAGGTCACATGGGTATGAAGAAAGTTACCATTGAAAACTTAGTAATTGAAAAAGTTGTAGCAGACAAGAACGTATTGATGATCAAGGGCAATGTTCCAGGTGCTAAGAACTCATTAATCGTTGTTAAGACTGCTTCTAAAGCTGTTAAGGCTGATAAATAGGAAGGAGGACTAGAATGGCTAATTTAAAAGTTATGGATCAAAACGGTAAAGATTCTGGTGAAGTTACTTTAAACGATAAAGTTTTTGGTATTGAGCCTAACGAAAGTGTCGTTTTTGAAGCAATCATTAGACAAAGAGCCGGTAAGCGTCAAGGTACCTCAAAGGTTAAGAACAGATCTGCCGTTCGCGGTGGTGGTAAGAAGCCTTGGAGACAAAAGGGTACTGGTCGTGCTCGTCAAGGTTCTATCAGATCTCCACAATGGCGTGGTGGTGGTACAGTATTTGGCCCAACACCTCGTTCATACGCATACACGATGCCAAGAAAGCAACGTCGTTTGGCTATTAAGTCAGTTCTTTCCCAAAAGATGATTGATAAGGATTTGATCGTTTTAGATAAGTTGACTATGTCAGCACCTAAGACTAAAGATTTAGTATCAATGTTAAACAGCTTAAATGTTGATGGTAAGGTTTTAATTGTTTCAGATGATAACAATGTACAACTTTCCGCAAGAAACTTAGCTAAGGTTAAGGCTGTTCCAGTTAACGGTTTGAACGTTGAAGATGCAGTTAACTATGATAAGTTAATCTTGACTCAAGATGCTGTTAAGAAGATCGAGGAGGTTTTGGCTTAATGGACGCACGCGATATCATTTTAAGACCTGTCATTACTGAAAAGTCCACGAACTTAATGGATGATAAGAAGTACACATTCGACGTGCTTTTAACTGCAACCAAGACACAAGTTCGCAATGCTGTTGAAGAAATCTTCGATGTTAAGGTAAAGAGCGTTAACATTATGAATGTTCGCGGTAAAGACAAGCGAGTAGGTCGTTACACTGGTAAGACTGCTCGTCGTAGAAAGGCAATCGTCACTTTAACTAACGATTCAAACGACATCAAGATTTTCCAAGACGAAAATAAAGAAGACAACAAGTAATAGGAGGTCAGTCAATTGGCTATTAAGATTTACAAGCCAACCACTAATGGTCGTCGTCATATGACTTCTTCCGACTTTGCTGAGATTACCAAGACAAAGCCTGAAAAGACTTTACTTGAATCACAATCACATACTGCAGGTCGTAACTCATATGGTCACATCACTGTAAGACACCGTGGTGGTGGTCACAAACAAAAATACCGTATCATCGACTTTAAGCGTAATAAGGATAATGCAAAGGCAGTTGTAAAGGCTATCGAATACGATCCAAACAGAACTGCTAACATCGCATTACTTCACTACACTGATGGTATTAAAGCTTATATCTTAGCACCTAGGGGATTAAAGGTTGGCGATATCGTTGAATCAGGCGATTCAGTTGACATTAAGCCAGGTAACGCATTAGCATTAAAGAATATCCCATCTGGTACTTCAATCCACAACATTGAATTGAAGCCAGGTAAGGGTGGCCAACTTGTAAGAAGTGCTGGTACTTCTGCTCAAGTTTTGGGTGTTGATGGTGATTACACTTTAGTAAGATTACAAAGTGGTGAAGTTCGTAAGATCTTGTCATCATGCCGTGCAACTATTGGTGTTGTAGGTAATGAACAACATTCATTAATTCAATTAGGTAAAGCTGGTCGTAAGCGTTGGTTAGGCAAGCGCCCACAATCACGTGGTTCCGTAATGAACCCTAACGATCACCCACATGGTGGTGGTGAAGGTAAGGCTCCAGTTGGTCGTCCACAACCTATGACTCCATGGGGTAAGAAGGCTCGCGGTATCAAGACTAGAGACACCAAGAAGGCTAGCGAGAAGTTAATCATTCGTCACCGTAAAGGTAGCAAGTAATAGAAGGAGGGTTAATTAATGAGCCGTAGTATTAAAAAAGGTCCTTTTGCTGATGCATCATTATTAAAGAAGGTTGATGCACAAGCAGATGCAGATAAGAAGCAAGTTATTAAGACTTGGTCACGTCGTTCAACTATTTTCCCTTCCTTTGTTGGTTTGACTATAGCTGTTTACGATGGTAGAAAACATGTTCCAGTATACATTACTGAAGACATGGTTGGTCATAAGTTAGGTGAATTTGTTCCAACAAGAACTTTCCATGGACACAAATCCACTGAAGATAAAACCACAGCACAATAGAGGAAGGAGAAACATCTAAATGGCAGAACAAATTAGTTCAGCTAAGGCAGAAGCAAGAACTGTTCGCATCGCTCCAAGAAAAGCTCGTTTGGTCGTTGACTTAATTCGTGGTAAGAGCGTTGCCGAAGCATTAGCAATCTTAGAATTTACGCCTAGAGCTGCTTCCCCAATCGTTGAAAAAGTTTTACGTTCAGCAATTGCTAACGCAGAACACAACTACGATCTTGAAAGTGCAAATCTTTACGTATCAGAAGCATATGTAAACGAAGGTGCTACTTTAAAGAGATTCCGTCCCCGTGCTAAGGGTATGGCTTCCCCAATTAACAAGAGAACCAGTCACGTAGTTGTAGTAGTTTCAGAAAAGAACGATTAAGGGAGGTATATTAATGGGTCAAAAGATTAACCCAAACGGTTTTCGTCTCGGTGTCATCCGTGATTGGGAATCAAAATGGTATGCTGACAAAGGATACAAAGAAACTTTAAATGAAGACCTTCGAATCAGAAAGTTTATTTCAAAGAAATTGAAGGATGCTTCAGTGTCTACTGTTGAAATTGAACGTGCAGCTAACAGAATTAACATTTCAATCCACACCGCAAAGCCTGGTATGGTAATTGGTAAAGGTGGTTCTGAAGTTGAAGCTTTAAGAAAACAATTAAATGCTTTAACTGGTAAGCAAGTTCACATTAATATTGTTGAAATTAAGAAACCAGATCTTGATGCTGAATTGGTAGCAGATAGTATTGCTCGTCAACTTGAAGCTCGTATTGCTTTTAGACGTGCTATGCGTCAAGCTACTCAAAGAGCTATGCGTGCTGGTGCCAAGGGTATCAAGGTTCAAACTTCTGGTCGTTTGAACGGTGCCGACATGGCAAGAAGAGAATGGCACACAGAAGGTCGTGTTCCATTACAAACTTTGAGAGCTGATATTGATTATGCTTGGGTAAATGCTTTCACTACTTATGGTGAAATTGGTGTTCAAGCTTGGATCAACCGTGGCGAAATCTTACCTACTCGTAAGAACAAGCCAGCTTCAAAGCCAGCGAAGGGAGGAAATAGATAATGCCTTTAGTACCAAAACGAGTAAAACACCGTCGTGAATTCCGTGGTAAGATGCGTGGTGCTGCTAAAGGTGGTAAATATATTGCCTTTGGTGAATATGGTCTTGAAGCCCTCGAATCACATTGGATTACTAACCGTCAAATCGAAGCAGCCCGTGTTGCTATGACACGTTACATGAAGCGTGGCGGTAAAGTTTGGATTAGAATTTTCCCTCAAAAGTCATACACTGCTAAAGGTGTAGGTGTACGTATGGGTTCTGGTAAAGGTGCACCTGCAGGTTGGGTAGCTGTAGTTAAGAGAGAAAAGATTATGTTTGAAATTGGTGGTGTTGATGAAGCAACTGCTCGTGAAGCTTTGAGACTTGCTTCAACTAAGTTACCAATTAAGACTAAGTTTGTAACTAGAAGTTCGGAAGTAGGTGGCGAATCTAATGAAGGCTAAAGATATCAGAGCATTAACCACTGATCAAATGTTAGAAAAAGAAAAGCAATATAAAGAAGAACTCTTTAATTTGCGTTTCCAACAAGCAACGGGTCAATTAGAAAATACCGCTCGCTTGAGTAAAGTCCGCAAGAATATCGCCAGAATCAAGACTGTTCTGAGCGAAAAAGCATTAGAAAACAATTAATGGAAGGGAGCTATTAACTTGAGCGAAACAAACGAAAGAAATCGTCGTCACGTATACCAAGGTCGTGTAGTTTCTGATAAGATGGACAAGACTATCGTAGTCGTTGTTGATACTTACAAGAACCACCCAGTTTACAACAAGCGTATTAGATATTCTAAGAAATACTACGCACAAGACGAAAATAACGAAGCTAAAGTTGGCGATACTGTACGTATCATGGAAACCCGTCCATTATCTCGTAAGAAGCGCTTCCGTTTAGTAAAGATTGTTAAGAAATCTGTTTAATTTGCGGATTTAGTGAGGGGAGGATTCTACAGTGATTCAAAACGAATCTCGTTTAAAGGTTGCTGATAACTCTGGTGCCAGAGAACTTTTAGTTATTAGAGTCTTAGGTGGATCAAAGCGTAAGACCGGTAACATTGGTGACATCGTTGTATGTACTGTTAAGCAAGCAACACCAGGTGGCGTTGTCAAAAAGGGCGACGTTGTAAAAGCTGTAATTGTCAGAACAAAGTCAGGTGCACGTCGTGAAGATGGTTCATACATCAAATTCGACGAAAATGCTGGAGTAATTATTAACGCAGATAAGAGCCCACGTGGTACTCGTATCTTTGGGCCAGTTGCACGTGAGTTACGTGAGTACGACTTTATGAAGATCGTCTCTCTTGCTCCTGAAGTCTTATAATTGATAGTGAGGTGCACTGATGTTCGTTAAAACTGGTGACAAGGTAAAAGTTATTGCCGGAAAAGATAAAGGTAAAGAAGGTACTGTTCTTTCTGTTAATGTTAAGAAGAACCGTGTAGTTGTTAAGGGTGTTAACAAGATTAAGAAGCACCAAAAGCCTTCTCAAACCAACGCTAATGGTGGTGTAGTTGAATCAGAAGGTTCAATTCACGCATCAAACGTTAAAGTTATTAGTAAAAAAGAAGATAAGTAGAAGGGAGGACACAAATGGCAAGTTATTTAGCTGAAGAATACAAAGAAAAAGTAGCTCCTGCATTGGCAGAAAAGTTTGATTACAAGTCATCAATGCAAATTCCAAAGATCGACAAGATCGTTTTGAACATGGGTGTCGGTGACGCTGTTTCTAACGCCAAGAACTTGGACGAAGCTGTTGAAGAATTAACTTTAATTTCTGGTCAAAAGCCATTAATTACTAAGGCAAAGAAGTCAATCGCTAACTTCCGTTTACGTGAAGGTATGTCTATCGGTGCTAAGGTAACCCTTAGAGGCGACAGAATGTACGACTTCTTATACAAGTTAATCAATGTTTCTCTTCCACGTGTTCGTGACTTCCGTGGTGTATCAACTCGTTCATTTGATGGTCGTGGTAACTACACTTTAGGTGTTAAGGAACAATTGATTTTCCCAGAAATCGATTTTGATAAGGTTAACCGTACTAGAGGTTTAGACATTGTTATCGTAACTACTGCCAACACTGATGAAGAAGCTCGTGAACTTTTGACTCAATTTGGTATGCCGTTTGCAAGATAGTGGAGGACATTAATGGCTAAAACATCACAAAAAATCAGAAATCGTCGTCCTGCTAAGTTCTCTTCACGCGAATATACACGTTGCGAGAGATGTGGTCGTCCACATTCCGTATACCGTAAATTCGGTTTATGCCGTATTTGCTTAAAGGAATTAGCACACAAGGGTCAAATCCCTGGTCTTAAAAAGGCTAGTTGGTAGTATACGGTTAGGAGGATAGCTTAAATGGTCATGACAGATCCAATCGCAGATTACTTGACTAGAATCAGAAATGCCAACATGGCAAAGCACGATTCAGTTGAAATTCCTGCATCAAATATTAAAAAGTCTATTTCAGAAATTTTGAAACGTGAAGGTTTCATCCGTGATTACGAAGTTGCTGATGATAACAAGCAAGGCGTTATCAAGGTATTCTTGAAATATGGTCCAAATGGAGAACGCGTTATTTCAGGCTTAAAGCGTATTTCTAAGCCAGGTCTTAGAAACTACGTAAGTGCTGAGGACTTACCTAAAGTTCTTAATGGTTTAGGCATTGCCATCGTTTCTACTTCTGCTGGTGTTATTACTGACAAAGAAGCAAGACAAAAGAACGTTGGCGGCGAAGTAATTGCCTACGTTTGGTAATACTGACAGAAAGGAGAACAATTAATGAGCCGAATCGGTTTAAAGACTATTGAAGTCCCTGACAGTGTCACTGTTACCAAGGAAGGCGACAACATTACTGTTAAGGGCCCTAAGGGTGAATTAACTAGATACTTCGATCCAAAGATCACTTTTGAACAAAAAGACGGTGAAATTAACTTTTCACGTTCAAGTGAAAATGATAAAGCAATTCACGGTACTGAAAGAGCTAACTTAGCTTCAATGATCGAAGGTGTAGTTAACGGTTATAAGAAGACTTTAAAGTTAATCGGTGTTGGTTACCGTGCACAAGCACAAGGCAACAAGATTACTTTAAACGTTGGTTACTCACACCCAGTTGTATTGACTGCACCAGAAGGTGTTTCTGTTAAGGCAACTTCAGCAACTGATGTAGAAGTTGAAGGTGTTTCAAAGCAAGATGTAGGTCAATTTGCAGCTGAAATCCGCGCCGTACGTCCACCAGAACCTTACAAGGGTAAGGGTATTCGTTATGTTGATGAATACGTACGTCGTAAGGAAGGTAAGACAGGTAAGTAATAAGTAGTTATTTTGAGGTGAAATTGTGATTTCTAAACCAGATAAAAACAAGTTACGCTTAAAGCGTCATAAACGTATTCGTGGTAAGATTTCTGGTACTGCTGAGCGCCCACGCTTAAGCATTTTTCGTTCAAATAAAAACATCTACGCTCAATTAATTGATGACGTAGCGGGTGTTACGCTTGCAAGCGCCTCAACTTTGGATGAAAACGTATCAGAAGATGCAACTAAGGTAGAACAAGCTGCTGCTGTAGGTAAGGCTATTGCTGAAGCTGCAAAGGCTAAGAACATTTCTACAGTTGTATTTGATAGAAGTGGTTACTTATACCACGGCCGTATTCAAGCGTTAGCTGATGCTGCTCGTGAAAACGGATTAGATTTCTAGGAAAGGAGAATTAACACATGGCAAACCGTAATGATTCTCGTAATAATCGCAGAAACAAAGACGATATCGAAGATCAATTAGTCGCTGTCAACCGTATCACTAAGGTTGTTAAAGGTGGTCGCCGTATGAGATTTGCTGCTCTTGTTGTTGTTGGCGACAAGAAAGGCCGTGTAGGTTTTGGTACTGGTAAAGCTCAAGAAGTCCCAGAAGCAATCCGTAAGGCTGTAGAAGACGGTAAGAAGAAGATGATTAACGTACCTAAAGTTGGTACTACTATTCCTCATGAAGTTATTGGTCACTACGGTTCAGGTAACATTTTATTGAAGCCTGCTGAAGCTGGTTCCGGTGTTGCTGCTGGTGGTGCCGTACGTATCGTTATGGATATGGCTGGTATTTCAGACGTAACTTCAAAGTCACTTGGTTCTAATACTCCAATCAACGTTGTTCGTGCAACTATCGATGGTTTGAAGAAGCTTAGAACTAGCGAAGAAGTAAATAAACTTCGTCAACCTGAAAGAGCTTAGATTAGGGAGATCATAGATGACTGATTTAAAGATTACTTTAATTAGAAGTGCTGCTCACCGTCTACCTGAACAAAGAAAGATTGTTAAAGCTCTTGGCTTAGGTAGAGTAAATAGTACTGTTGTTCTTCCAGACAACGCTGCTACTCGCGGTGCATTATTGAAAATTGCTCACTTAATCTCTGTTGAAGAGATTAATAAATAAGATATCAAGGAGGTGCCAAATTAATGAAGCTTCATGAATTACATTCTGCTGAAGGCTCACGTCGCAATAGAAAACGTGTTGGTCGTGGTACTTCAAGTGGTTACGGTAAAACTTCTGGCCGTGGTCAAAAGGGTCAATTAGCTCGTCAAGGCGGTCATACACGTTTAGGTTTTGAAGGTGGTCAAATGCCATTATTCAGAACTATGCCAAAGCGTGGTTTTAAGAATATTAACCGTAAAGAATATGCAATTGTAAACTTAGATGACTTAAATAAGTTCAATGACGGTAGTGAAGTAACTGTTGAAACTCTTAAGGAAAACGGTTTGGTAAAGAAAGAATTATCAGGCGTTAAGTTACTTGGCAACGGTGAATTGAAAGTTAAATTAACTGTAAAGGTTAACAAAGTTTCCGCAGCTGCTAAGAAGGCAGTTGAAGCCGCTGGCGGAACTGTTGAGGTGATCTAATGTTTTCGACCTTGAAGAACGCCTTTAAAGATAAAGAAATTAGAAATAAAATTTATTTTACACTCTTTATTCTTTTAATATACCGGATTGGTGCTAATATTGCTGTTCCTGGTGTTAATGCAAAGGCGATCACTCAGGTTGCTCAAACTGGATTAGTTCCAATGCTAGATACTGTATCTGGTGGTGGACTAGATAACTATTCAATATTTTCCTTGGGTGTTTCTCCCTATATTACGGCCCAAATTGTAATTCAATTATTACAAATGGATATCGTACCTACATTAGTAGAATGGGGGAAACAAGGTGAAGTTGGGCGTCGTAAGACTAATCAAGTAACTAGATATTTGACATTAGTTGTTGCTTTTGTTCAAAGTATTGGTATTACATTAGGTTTTAACGCCTTGACTGAAATGGGGTTGGTAAAGAATCAAACTCCACAAACTTATATAGAAATTGCTATTATCATGACCGCCGGAACTATGTTATTAACATGGTTAGGTGATGAAATCACAGATAAGGGACTTGGAAATGGTGTATCAGTAATTATCTTTGCTGGTATTATTGCAAGATTACCTAGTGGATTATGGCAAATCTATAAAGAAGGAATTATTAATAATAGTGCCAGTGATCGTTGGCAAGGTATTTTGTTCTTCATCGCGGTTATAGTTGCAATCCTTATTGTAACCCAATTGGTTACATGGGTTGAACAAGCTGATCGTCGTATTCCTATTCAATACACAAGAAGAGCGACGATTAGTGGTTCTGAAAGTTTTCTACCATTAAAGGTTAATGTATCTGGAGTTATTCCAGTTATTTTTGCCAGTTCTTTTATTGTTACACCGGCAACAATTTTAATGGCCTTTCAAAGAACCCAAGGTGATCAGCAATGGTTTAAAGTAATGAACCAGATCTTTAGTTTACAAACTACACCTGGAGTTATTATCTACACCTTTTTAATTATTCTATTTACATTCTTCTACGCTTTTGTACAGGTTAACCCTGAGAAGCTAGCAGAAAACTTACAAAAACAAGGTGCTTATATTCCTAGCGTTTGGCCAGGTAAAGATACCCAGAATTATATTTCAAAAATGTTGATTAAATTATCAACTGTAGGTTCAGTATTTTTAGGCTTAGTTGCATTATTGCCTCAATTAGCTACTAACTTTTGGAATCTCCCAAGTTCCATTGGTTTAGGAGGAACAAGTCTTTTAATTGTTATTGGGGTTGTTCTTGAGTTATCTCGTCAAATTAACGGATTGTTAATGAAGAGAGAATATGTTGGATTCATCAGATAGGAACGGATAAATGATTAACTTAATTCTTTTAGGTTTACCGGGTGCTGGTAAAGGTACAGCATCAGAGAGAATCGTCGATAAATATCACTTAACTCATATTTCAACTGGAGATATGTTTAGGGAAGCAATGGCTAATAAGACTAAGGTTGGTCTTGAAGCTAAAAGTTACATTGATAAAGGTAACTTGGTACCAGATGAAGTTACTGCTAAGTTAGTTGAAGAACGTTTAAGCCAACCTGATATTAAAGAAGGTTTCATCTTAGACGGTTTCCCAAGAACTACTGTACAAGCAGAACTTCTTGATGGTATTACTAAACGCTTAAAGAAACCATTAACAAATGTTATTGCGCTTGAAGTTGATGAAGATACTTTGATTAAGCGTTTATCAGCTAGATACATGTGTAAAAATTGTGGTGCCACTTATAATAAACTTTCAAAGCAACCTAAAGTTGAAGGTACTTGTGATCGTTGTGGTGGTCATGAATTTTATCAACGTGAAGATGATAAGCCAGAAGTTGTTAAGAATCGTCTTGAAGTTAATGAAAAGATGAATGCACCTTTGAAAGACTTTTATCAAAAGAAAGGTTTGCTTACTGTAATTAATGGTGAACAAACTCCAGAAAAAGTCTTTGAAGATATTGATGCGGTATTGAGTAATAATCAATAGAATAAATTTGTATAATTTTTTATCCGTGTTATAATTTCAAAGTATGACTGTTTAATTGCGGAGGAACAACTTTGGCAAAAGATGATGTCATTGAAGTAGAGGGTAAGGTAGTAGATACCTTACCTAATGCTATGTTTAAAGTTGAATTAGAAAATGGGGCTACTATTTTAGCACATGTTTCAGGTAAAATCAGAATGCACTATATTCGCATTTTGCCTGGAGACCGTGTAACAGTAGAATTATCTCCATATGATTTAACTAAAGGTAGAATTACGTATCGGTTTATAAAGTAATATAACGGAGGGAAACATGAAGGTTAGACCATCTGTTAAACCAATGTGCGAACATTGTAAAGTTATTAAGAGACATGGCCGTGTAATGGTTATTTGCTCAGCAAATCCAAAGCACAAGCAACGTCAAGGTTAATAGTGTAGAAAAAGAGGAGGTGTAGTTTATGGCTCGTATTGCTGGTGTTGACTTACCAAGAGATAAAAGAATTGTTGTTGCTTTAACATACATTTATGGTATTGGTGATGCAACTGCTAAGAAGATTTGTGCTGATGCTGGTGTTTCTGAAGACGTTCGTTCAAAGGATTTAACTCCAGAAGATCAAGAAAAGCTTCGTACTGAAGTTGATAAGTATCGTGTTGAAGGTGACTTACGCCGTGAAGTAAGCATGAACATTAAGCGTTTAGTTGATATTGGTTCTTATCGTGGTATTCGTCACCGCCGTGGACTTCCAGTTCGTGGTCAAAATACCAAGAATAATGCTCGTACTCGTAAGGGTACTAAGAGAAACCGTTAATTTTATTTATAAGGAGGTTTATTGATGCCTGCAAAGAAAACAGCACGTAAGCGTCGTGTGAAGAAGCATGTTGAAAGCGGTGTGGCACACATTCACTCAACGTTTAATAATACTTTAGTCATGATTACTGACGTTCAAGGTAATGCAGTTGCTTGGTCTTCAGCTGGTGCATTGGGCTTTAAGGGTAGTCGTAAGTCTACTCCATTTGCAGCTCAAATGGCAGCAGAAGCAGCAGCTAAGAGTGCAATGGACCAAGGTATGAAACATGTAGAAGTTTCTGTAAAAGGTCCTGGTGCTGGTCGTGAATCTGCTATTAGATCACTTCAAGCAACTGGTCTTGAAATTACTGCAATTCGTGACGTTACGCCAGTTCCCCACAATGGTTCCAGACCACCAAAACGTCGTCGTGTTTAATATTGTCCTTGATATAGGACGTTACGTTTTGAAAGGGGCCCAGTAATGATTGAATTTGAAAAACCAAATATTACCGTTGTTGAACAAGAAGATTCTTACGGTAAGTTTGTTGTTGAACCACTTGAGCGAGGCTTTGGTACTACTTTAGGTAACTCTCTAAGAAGAGTCTTACTTACTTCTATTCCAGGTACTGGACTTGTTTATGTGCAAATTGATGGCGTTTTACACGAGTTCTCAACAGTTCCTGGCGTCAGAGAAGATGTAACCAAGATTATTCTTAATTTGAAGAAACTTGAATTAAAGTCTCTTTCAGATGAGAGAAAGGTTATTGAGTTAGACGTTGAAGGTCCTGCCACAGTAACTGCTGATGATCTTAAAGTTGATGCAGACGTTCAAGTCTTAAATCCGGATCAATACATTTGTACCATTGCTGAAGGTGGACACTTGCACATGGAAATTGCCGTGCAAAATGGTAGAGGTTATGTTGCTGCAAGTGACAATAAGAGTGATGACATGCCAATTGGAGTAATTCCTGTTGATTCTCTATTCTCACCAATTAAAAAGGTTAACTACCAAGTTGAATCAACTCGTGTTGGTAAGAGAGACGATTTTGACAAGCTCACTTTTGAGATTTGGACTGACGGTTCAATCAAGCCTAATGACGCCCTTAGTTTTGCTGCTAAGATTTTAGTTGAACATTTCAAGGTATTTGAATCAGCTGATGCAGATACTAAATTCAGCGAAGTAATGGTGGAAAAGGAAGACGATAAGAAAGAAAAGAAACTCGAAATGACAATTGAAGAGCTTGATCTTTCTGTTCGTTCATATAACTGCCTGAAACGTGCCGGCATTAACACTCTTCAAGAGTTAACTGATAAGACAGAATCAGATATGATGCGTGTACGTAACTTGGGACGTAAATCATTGGAAGAAGTTAAGAATAAATTAACCGACTTAGGTCTTTCACTTCGTCAAGAAGACTAAAGTAGGTAAATAAAGGAGGCAAACCCATGGCATACCGTAAATTAGGTCGCGATAGTGCTCACAGAAAAGCAATGCTAAGAGAAATGACTACTCAATTAATCATGAACGAACGTATTGTTACTACTGAAACTCGTGCTAAAGAAGTTCGTAAGACTGCCGAAAAGATGATCACTTTAGGTAAGCGCGGCGATTTAGCTTCAAGAAGAAAGGCTGCAGCATTCGTACGTAACGAAGTTGCAGATGTTCATGAAGAAAAAGATGCAGTTGTTGTTAAGTCAGCATTGCAAAAGCTTTTCAGCGATGTAGCACCTCGTTACAAGGATCGCAATGGTGGTTACACCAGAATTTTGAAGTTAGCTGTTCCTCGTAAAGGTGATGCTGCTCCAATGGTTATTCTTGAATTAGTTTAATTCAGAATTACCACAACTTAATACGTATTAAGAATTATCCATGAAAGTGAGAAAAAGCGTAAAGATGATGGCGAAAGCTTAGTCTAGCTTAGATGATAGAAATCATCCCTCTTCATGGATGATTTTTTTTGCTCTTTTTTCTGTTACAATTACTAATAAGTAGTTTAGAGGGGAAGTGTCAGCATGCCTAAGGATGATGCTGTTGAGTTTCAACATGTCAAGTTTACTTATCCAGATACAAAAAAAGCTGTTTTAAAGGATGTTAATTTTACAGTAAAAAAAGGGTCATGGACGTCTTTAATTGGACATAATGGTAGCGGAAAATCAACAATTTCCAAGTTGATCAATGGGTTACTGTTACCAGATGAGAATTCTAATAGTAAAATTACGGTTTTAGGTACACCTGTGACGGCTGAAAATATCTGGAATATTAGAGAAAAAGTTGGAATAGTTTTTCAAAATCCGGATAATCAATTTGTTGGTGCTACTGTAGGGGATGACGTAGCTTTTGGCTTAGAAAATCGCGGCGTACCTAGAGAAGAAATGATAAAAACAGTAAGGAACGTTTTATCTGAAGTAGGCATGTTGGAATATATTGACTCTGAACCCGCTAATCTCTCTGGTGGACAAAAGCAAAGAATAGCTATTGCTGGAATACTAGCTGTCGAACCCAAAATTATTATTTTAGATGAATCTACTTCTATGCTTGATCCGAGTGGGAGAAAACAAGTTCTTAGAATAATTAGTGAGTTGATGCAGAAAAAGGATTTAACGGTTATTTCCATTACACATGATATCGATGAAGCCAGTATGGCAGATAGTGTGATTGTTTTAAATGATGGTGAAATAATTGATCAGGATCCACCAGAAAAGATTTTTAATAAAACTTCTATGCTTAAACAAATAGGGTTAGATATTCCATTTACTAATAAATTAATACTGGAATTAAATAAAAATGGGATTCGAGTGCCCCAGAATGTAAAAACGAAAGATGAGTTGAAGCAATATCTATGTCAATTAAATTTGAAAATGTAAATTATGTTTATTCTCCTGGAACAACAATGGAGAAAAAAGGGTTAGACAATGTTTCTTTTGAATTATTAGACAATAGTTTTATTGCATTAATCGGACATACAGGTAGTGGAAAATCGACTTTAATGCAGCATTTTAATGCATTGCTAAAACCGAGTTCAGGAACAATTGATGTAGCGGGATATCATATTACGTCCCAAACTGGAAATAAGAACTTAAAAAAACTGCGTAAAGAAGTAGGATTAGTGTTTCAATTTCCAGAAAGTCAATTATTTGAAAACACTGTACTTGATGATGTGAAATTTGGTCCAAAAAACTTTGGAATGAGTGATAAAGAGGCCGAAGCTAAAGCAAAGAAATGGCTAGAGCAAGTGGGGTTGTCAACGGATGTGATTTCTAAGTCTCCATTTGAGCTTTCTGGGGGACAGATGAGACGCGTTGCAATTGCAGGTGTAATGGTCAATGAACCTCAAATACTCTGTCTGGATGAGCCTGGAGCGGGATTAGATCCACGAGCTCGAGAAGAAATGATGCAGATTTTTGTGAATTATCAAAAGGCCGGTCATACTGTTATTTTGGTTACTCATAATATGGATGATGTTGCTAAATATGCGAATGATGTTTTAGTAATGGAACACGGAAAATTGATTAAACATGATAAACCACAAAAAGTTTTTGAAAATGAGGAATGGTTAAAAAAGCATTATTTAGATGAACCTACTTCTAGTTTGTTTGCATCATCGTTAAAGGGCTTCAGATTTAAAGAAAATCCGTTGACAATCAAAGAATTAGTTGATGGAATTAAGGAAAATGTGCAGGGGGGAGTTTAATGAGTAAGATAATTATTGGACGATATATTCCAGGTGATTCTCTTGTTTATAAAATGGATCCCCGAGGTAAATTATTAATCACTATTTTGTTTATTTTGGCCATCTTTTTAGCCAATAATCCTATTACTTATGCAATTATTACCTTATTTTGCTTTTTAGCGATAATTGCTACAGGATTAAAAGCTCGAGTGTTTTTGAATGGTGTTAAACCTTTAATAGGCTTAATTTTCTTTACTTCCCTATTACAATTGTTTTTTATGACTGGTGGCAAAGTTTTTTGGCATTGGTGGATATTTAGTATTTCAAGCTATGGTATCGTAAATGCGATATATATTTTTGTCCGTTTCACGTTAATCATTTTGATTTCCACAGTAATGACGGTGACGACTATGCCTCTGGAGATAGCAGATGCAATGGAATGGTTACTTAAGCCTTTAAAAGTGGTGAAAGTTCCTGTAGATAAAATTGCACTCGTCATTTCGATTGCTTTACGTTTTGTTCCGACTTTATTTGATGAGACATTAAAAATCATGAATGCTCAAAGATCACGTGGAGCGGATTTTAATGATGGTGGCTTAATAAAAAGAGCTAAAGCAATCGCACCGATTCTTATCCCATTATTCATTCACTCACTTGAGACAGCGATTGATCTCTCTACTGCGATGGAATCACGTGGATATCGTGGGAGTGAAGGAAGAACCAAATATCGAGTTTTAAATTGGTCAAAATATGATTTGATTTCTTTGGCATATTTTGTTTTGTTGGTAGGACTATTGTTAATTTTTAGGACACATTAATTATGGCAACTAGATATAAGATGACAATGGCATATGATGGTCATTTATTTCATGGCTTTCAGCTGCAGCCAGATCAACGTACAGTTCAGGGAACCGTTGAAGATGCATTAAAGAAAATGACTAAGGGAAAACGCATTATTGTTCAAGGCTCTGGTAGAACAGATGCTGGAGTTCATGCTGTTGGACAGGTAATTCATTTTGATTATCCTGGTAAAACTATTCCAGCTAATCGAATGATCTTGGCGTTAAATTCAATGATGCCAACTGATATTATTTTTAATGATTGTGAAATAGTTAATGAAAATTTTCATGCTAGATATTCTATTAAAGGTAAATGGTATCGCTATCGTGTAAGTTTGGATCATTTTGTTAATCCATTTAAACGGTTTTATACAGGACATTTTCCATATGTGCTAGACGTAGAAAAAATGCAAGAAGCTGCGCAAGACTTGTTAGGCAAACATGATTTTACTAGTTTTGCGGCAAGCGGTGGGCAAATAGAAGATAAAGTTAGAACAATTTATTATGTAAACATTGTTAAGGACGAAAAAGAGAATGAAATAATATTCGATTTTATTGGTTCTGGTTTTTTATACAATATGGTTCGAATTATGGTTGCTGCATTGCTTGAAATCGGCAATGGACGGCGTCCAATTCATGATTTAAAGCGTGTAATTGCCGCTAAAGATAGGCAGGAAGTACGACAAACGGCTCAAGCAAGTGGTCTTTATCTTTATCATGTTTTTTATGATGAAATACCACAAAAATATAGATTAGACTAGCATTTATAATTGACTTTTTAGCAAAAAGGACGTACTCTAGTATAGTATGTTTGTCCACGATAGGCCCCGGAAACTTATTGTTTTCAAACTGCAAATAAACGGAGGAATTTAAATTGCGTACTACACCATTAGCAAAATCTAGTGAAATCGAACGTAAGTGGTACATTGTTGATGCAACCGACGTATCTTTAGGTCGTCTTTCTGCAGCTGTAGCCACTATTTTGAGAGGTAAGAACAAGCCTCAATACACACCTAATGTTGATACCGGTGATAACGTTATTGTTATCAACGCTTCAAAGATTAAGTTGACTGGTAAAAAGGCTTCAGACAAGTTCTACTACCACCACTCAGAATGGCGTGGTGGCTTGAAGGCTGTTTCATACGGCGAGTTGCTTGCTAATAACCCAGTTAAGATGGTTGAAATCTCAGTTAAGGGTATGCTTCCAAAGAACACTCTTGGTCATCATGAATTCATGAAGATGCATGTTTATGCTGGCGAAGACCACAAGCACGAAGCACAAAAGCCTGAAAAGTTAGATATCAACAAGTTAATTTAATTAGGAGGTTAAATAATGGCACAACAAGCTGCATACACAGGTACTGGTCGCCGCAAGGATTCAGTTGCGCGTGTTCGTTTAGTACCAGGTAACGGTAAGATCACTGTTAACGGTAAAGATGTTGATCAATACATTCCATACCCTAACTTGGTTAAAGATTTAAAGCAACCTTTAACATTAACTGAAACTGAAGGTCAATACGACGTTCACGTTAATGTTAACGGTGGTGGTTTCTCTGGCCAAGCTGGAGCTATCCGTCACGGTATTGCACGTGCTCTTCTTGAAGTTGACCCAGACTTCCGTGGTCCACTTAAGAAGGCAGGTTTCTTAACTCGTGACCCAAGAATGAAGGAAAGAAAGAAGCCAGGTTTGAAGAAAGCCCGTAAAGCTTCACAATTCTCAAAGCGTTAATATTTACGTTTAAGAATGTTGTTATATCAACGTTTTGGAGACTTCAGTTGGTCACCTATGGTCACAATACTATAGGGATTCCAATAGATTTAAAGCATTCGCATCTTGCGAGTGCTTTTTTTCTGGCATTAATTCCAGATAATATTTTTCAGTAGTTAAGATTGAATCATGTCCTAATCTTCTGCTAACATAAGACAAAGGAATATTATTACTGAATAAAAAAGAAGCGTGGGTATCTCTTAAACCATGAAATGTGGTTGGAGGGATGCCTATTTTTTTGAGCAATTCTTTTAACATGCCTGATTGTTTAAAGCTGAACCAGTCAAACAAATATCCTGAATCCTTTTGAGGAATATCCTTCAATAAGTCATAAATATTTTTAGGAATAGTCACACTACGTCTAGAATGCTTAGTTTTTAATTTTGTATCATCAGTAGTAGGGCTAATTGATCGTTTTACTTCAACGCAATAATACTGACCATCGTAATGCACATCTTCAGGCTTAATACCTAAAATTTCGCCACGTCTAAGACCAGTACTTATTTCAAGCAATACCATTAAGTTAAATTCATTATCTGTATGTTCAAGTAAGTAATGTTTTAACTTAGTTAGATCAGACATTGATAAAGCTTTATTGCGTTTAGGTAATTCTTTTCCATGTGCTTTAAGTAAACTAGCAAAATCATTATAAATGTATCCCTTAGCATATGCATAACGGAGGGCAATTCTAATTTTCTTAAGTAACTCGGTTACTGTTTTCTTAGAATGTGTTTCACCATATTTATCTAAGATACTTTGCATTTGCACATCATCAAGCTTACCAAGTTTAGCGATTGGAAAAAGATTATCAATTACTTTACCAGCTTTAACATAATTATCAAAAGTAGCTTTTCTAACATCATGTACTTTTACTGTCTGAACGAATAAGTAATAAAAGTCCTTGAATAAAGTGTTTTGCTGGGCTATTGCTTGACCTTTAGCCTTTTGTAGTTCAAGAGTAGTACCCCAAACTTTAGCTTCTTTTTCAGTTTTAAAGCTTTTTGTTAAATAATCACGCTTTCCATGTTGATAAATAGTTACTCTAGCTCTGTATGAAGAGCCACGTTTTTCAATACTTGCCATAAATTTAATCGTCCTTTCAAAAGAAAAGCCGATTATCTTACCAGCAATAAAGTTAGCAGATAACCGACCAATTCTCAAATCTTTTTTAAGGTAGTTTCTTTTGAATCAATGAAAGCTTCGATACTTTTAATGGTAAAACGTTCTGTATGTTCTCCCAATTTAAATCTTTTAAAATCAGGATCAGAGCGAAATACTTTATCGAAAGTTTTGGGATCAATACCAATGTATTTTGAAGCTTCTTCGCGAGTTAATAGTTTTGACATTGTCGTTCTCCTGAATTTGTTAAGTTATCAAATTTGGGATAAAATCTAGGTGAGTGATAATCTAGTCATTGCTTTTGTCGCTATTAGCATGACTAGTATTTTTTTGTGATTTTATCTTCCAAATTGCTTCTGCTATTTCTTCATCTTTAATTAGTTCTTTTTTTAGATCACTATACGTATCCTCGGTTAGTTTTAAAGAAACAATTCTTCTTTTCAATTGCTCAAACGAATCTACTACTTGATTTGAAATGTTACATTCAAAATAAAAACTAAGTGGATCGTATGGTGTAGTAATATAAATTGAACGAGCATTCAAATAGCGATCGTGATATCTCGCAGGAGCCATTTTATCAATTTCCCAAGGGTCTAAAAGAGTAAGTAATTGACCATAGTCATAATCATTAGGTCTAAGGTCATTAATTACTATAAACTCTTGACCTTTGTACTCTTGAAAGTGATCACGTTGTGACCCAAGGATAATAAAGTTATCGGGATGTAATTCTTCTAAAACTTCACGGACAAGTTTTGTTTTTCCAATTCCAGAAGATCCCCAGATCCAATAAGTTGTACACTTTTGCCCTTTGAAATCTTTTAGAAATTGCTGATGTTTCTTGTATGCTAGAATATCCTCAATGTGATCTAACAAAGTTTTATGCTTAGCCATCTCAAGAACACCAATTTTTTCTTGAAGTTCTTCTTTTGAAAGCTTTTCATTTGAATAGTCATCAATAAAGTTTTCAATTGCTTGACGTGATGGCTTTTTGACTTTTTGTCTAATCTCATTGATTCTATCTTTAAAATCAAATGAAGCTACTACCTCTTTAGGATCATAATGGTATTTGCTCTTAGCATTATTAGTTTCATGAATTAGGTAACTGTAACCATTATTAATAGTACTGTGCCAAGCTTCGATGTATTGTTCATGATCATTGAAAATCTTAGATATTCTCGAGATTGTTTTAGCATCTTTGAAATGAATCATTACATGAAAATGAGGTCGAACCTTTTTGTTATTTTCATCAATATCCTTATCATGCAAGATATAAGCCCACTCTTCTGCACCTGACTTTTCAAGTCGATCTTTTAGCTCATCTTTGTTAAACGGTAAATGATCTAAATCTTGTGTATACATGAAATTGTGAGAACGTATTTTCTTTTTCACATTTAAGGATTTCCTTTCTTAATTACACGAATAGCATATTAACTTTCGGGGCTGAATAACAAGCTCTCAGCCCCGATATAATCGTACTTGTAGGATTGTTTACACAGCTATGGCGGATAAGTTTTGTACGCGCGGTTTTCCGCTTTAGCGCTTTTGTCTACGACAAGCGCTAGCTCCAAACCGCGCATTATTTCTTTTCTCCTTTATAGATGTAAAAGCTACCTTTACGAGTATGACCTGAGCAAATATACTTATCGGTATAACTGCTTACTTCTTGAGCAATATTATCTAGATTGCTATCTAATACTTTCTTTGCTTTAAAGTTGTTAGGAATACATACTCGTACTTCCATTGAGTCTTCCGCATAATCAATGTATGTGTACCAAAGAGCAGAATTATATATTCTCTGATCAAGATTAACCTTTGCTTTTGACGTGAAATCATTGATTGTATTTTGCTGACGTAGAAAACTTCTTAATCTGCAACTATCATTTAATGACTTGCAGTAGTTACCAAAGCCACGTTTTCTAGACAATAGATAAACTGAAATAGCTGCCAGAATTAGTAGACCAACACCTATTATTAAAACTATAGTTTGATACTGTATGAACAGGTTGAATCGATGAATTAACCAGTCTAAACAAATAATGATTACGCTTGCTAATGATTCATAAATTGGAAAAAATAATTTCATATTATTTACCATCCTTTTACTGTAGGTGCCAGAAACGGAGTAATTGCTGGCACCTCATTACTGTTGATCTTCTGTACAATTCCAGTTGCTACGCCAGAAGGTACAACAATACTTGAAACATCATAATCTGGAAATAGGTATTGACAGCTCTTGGAATTTACAAGACCCATTAAGATACGTAAGTTACATTGAGATCTTACAGATGTAGGTATCGTTTTTGCATCTAACTCTTGTGAAATCAAGATTAAATGTACATTACTTTCCCTTGCTAGTAAGGTAATTGTTTGTAGTAAGCTAAAGAAAGAATCAACAATTCTCTTATTAGCACCTGTTGTAAGAGCACTAAGTTCATCAATAGTTACAACAACAGGAGGGAATTTCTTGTTGATATTATCATGTGATTTAAGATATTCATTTTGTCTTTTATAAACTAATTGCAGTACTTGGCTTAGCTTATCATTCACTTTAGATAAGAAATCAGACTTTGATACATCTGGTGATGGATAGATAATTTCTTGGTTATTATCACGCGCCCACCAAACTAAATCTTTTGAGCCTTTCGGATCAATCGTAATTACTTTTCCCATTCTGGCAATATTGCTATTGAGCCATTTAGTGAGCATGGTTTTGCCACTCCCTGATAAACCCATGATGGCAGCTGAACTCAGGGAATTAATATTCACAAAATAATTTCTCATTAACCAAATATTTCCATTTTTAGTATTAAGATCTAAAAACGAATCAACATCATTTACAATAAGTCGTTTTGAGATGCCTCTTTTCCATGGAAAAGCCCACGCTCGGGCTTTATGTAAATTATCAGTTTCCCATGGTACTAAAAGCGGTGATGGTTGCGGAAAGACTGTAAAATAAGGATAAGCGTTCGTACTGATAATCGATGTTAGTCGATTATAAAGTTCTTGGTTAAGCAACAAAGCAGAAGGACTATAAAAGATAAAATCCAGTTCTTGCTCCGTAGCAACAATATCAAATGATAAGGTATAAGAAGTTTCACCATCTTTATTCAAAGCCATATTAATGGCCTGTTTGCAATGAGAGGCAATTTCATCGAGGGTCGGCTTTATCATTTTTAAGCCTCCTCAATGTCTTCAGCCTTAAACCAGACACTATTATCTACTTCACAAGCTTGTAAATGCTTAAACTTAACGGTTGATTTATAAGGTGGCAACTTAACCTTTTTATCAAACTTAACGTAAAAATAATTATCTGGCATACCACATAAGATGCGATAGCCCGTAATTTCATCCGTTGGCTTGCGATTTTCCCACTTTACTCGTGGTTCAAGCTTAGTACTTAACAACACAACATCTGTATCTTCTGGTACGTAAATGCTTGCTACTTCTTCTGAGTAGCCACTAGATCTTCTTGCTTTCATGATGAAAGTCCTTTCTAATTAAAGGCAATTTATTAGTATAATTGAATTAAGATAACTGCCGTAAACTTAATTCTCTTATAGTTTACGGCAGTTAAATGATGTATAGGTTAAATGGTCATTGTTAGAAAATAAAATAAGGTATTTATAATGAAGCTATCTGATAAAGAAAGAAAACATTTGGAAGATATAGTTAAAGCCAATAAATGGTTTACATTCGAGGAAGCAGAAAAAAAAATACGAAAACATTGGAATTCTTTTTACAGTAAAAATGACGACTATCTTTCTACACAAAGACGACAATTACAAAAAATTATTAGATCAGATATAAAAGGAACGTATTTGAAAATAAATAATAGAAAACCTACTACTACAGATGAAGAATGGTTTAAGCAAAATGCTTACAAAGGTTGGTCACGAAATCTTTTCTCTGATAATAAAATTGAAAAATTGCATGTTTTTCCTAAATACGATTATTTATTTAAAGAAAATGAGCAAAGTATAGTTTTATCGGCATTAGATGATGAGTTTGATGATATTGAGAAAAGTGAGATGAGAGACATCTATGAAAATTTATATGGTACTCCAGGTAAAGGAAAGACTAAATATCTTATGACCGAACCATATTTATTTGCATTGAAGCATGAGATTGAAAGACGAGAATATCCGACTAAAACGTTGTCTCTTCTTCCTCATTCGCCTAAAGAAATCATATCTGAATTTAATCAGTCTAATTTTAGAAATAATATTTTTACGGAAATTGATTCTTTAATTGATGATTTTGCTTTGAAGGTGGCTAATGAAGTTAAAGCACAGCAATTGGCAAGAAATGTTGAACTAGACAGGTATGAAGATATACTAAGTTTTCTTAGAACTTGGAATGATATTTTTCCTCAAGTAATTAATCTTGCCAGTTTAGAAAAAAATAATATGTTTAAACAGTTCCTTGAAGCAAAATCAAAGTTATCAAAGTCATTTTTCTTTGATGTAAAGGAAAATGTTGAAAAAGAGAAATTACATTCTAAATATTCTTTTAATAAGATTGCTAAAATATCTGATAAAGATTTAAAGAAAAAAATAAAAAATTCAATATATTCGTTTGAAAGCTACACTTTATCTAACTTAGAATTATTGATGATCGAAGATAATGTGTTATCAAATCAAGCTTCAAATATTAGACATAATTTTTCACGTTTTTTATATCAATACTTAGAGAAAAATAATGCAGATAATTTGATATTTGATGCTTTACGGAATGCTGGAATAAAAGATATTTAATGCTAAATTATCATCATAAAATTAAGTGAGAAATTTTTATTATGGATATTACAACACAAAAACGAAACGCAAAAAAATTTATTGAAAACTGGCAAAATCGAGGGCATGAAAAACAAGATAGTCAATCATTTTGGCTACAGCTGTTACGAGATGTTCTCGGAGTAGAAGAACCAGAACAATTTATTAAATTTGAAAAGAAAGTGCAATTATCACACGAAAGTTTTATTGATGGTTACATAGATCAAACTCACGTTATGATAGAACAAAAGGGTAGTAACAAAGATCTAGATAAACCTATTAGGCAATCTAGTGGAGAGTTATTAACCCCTTTTCAACAAGCACAGAGATACGCTAATAATTTGCCTTATTCTGAGCGCCCACGTTGGATTGTTACTTGTAACTTCGTTGAGTTTCGTGTTTATGACATGGAGCATCCTAATTCTGAACCAGTTAGAATTGAACTAAAGGATTTAGAAAAGAATTACTATCAACTTGAATTCTTGGTTGATAAAAGTAATGAACACCTAGAAAAAGAAAAGCAAGTTTCATTAGGCGCTGGTGAATTAGTTGGTAAGATTTATGATGAGCTTCTAAAGCAATATAAAGATCCTAACAATGAACATTCACAAAAGAGTATTAATCAGCTTTGTGTAAGAATTGTATTTTGCTTATACGCTGAAGATGCTGGGATTTTTGGCAAAAGAAATATGTTTCATGACTATCTTGAGCAATTTGATGTAAGGCAAATGAGACAAGCCTTGATTAAGTTGTTTAAGGTATTGGATACCAAAGAAGAAGATAGAGATCCTTACTTAGCTGATGATGATCCTAAATTGGCGGAATTTCCTTATGTTAATGGTGGGATGTTTTCTAATGAAGATATCGAGATTCCATCGTTTACTGATGAATTGCGTAGCTTATTATTGAGTAAAGCTAGTGATGAGTTTGACTGGTCTGACATCAGTCCTACTATTTTTGGCGCTGTATTTGAGTCAACTTTGAACCCTGAAACTAGACGACAGGGAGGGATGCACTATACTTCAGTAGAAAATATTCATAAGGTAATTGATCCTTTATTTTTGAATGATCTTAAGAATGAACTGAATGAGATAAAGAAAACAAAACAATTAGCAACTTTAAAGAAAAAGGCTAGAAAATTTCAAGAGAAGCTTGCTAATTTAACTTTCTTTGATCCTGCTTGTGGTTCTGGTAATTTCTTGACTGAAACATATTTACAGTTGAGAAAGTTAGAAAATGAAGCGATAAAGTTGATTTATCCTAATCCTTCACTTGATGTTGGTCAGGCTAAAGATATCATTAAGGTCTCTATTCAGCAATTCTATGGGATTGAAATTAATGATTTCGCTGTATCTGTTGCCAAAACTGCCCTTTGGATTGCAGAAAGTCAGATGCTTGAAGAGACGAAAGATATTTTTTATGCAGACTGGGACTTCCTACCGTTGAAAACATATACTCATATTCATGAAGGCAATGCTTTAACAATGGATTGGAATGATGTGATTCCAAATTATGCTTGTCATTATATTATGGGAAATCCACCATTTATCGGATCCGATATGATGACAAAAGAACAAAAGAATAATTTAAAATTATTTTTTAAAAAGGTAGGAAGATTGGATTACGTTGTTTGCTGGTATGCTAAGACAGCAAGATATGCTAAAGATACTTCTATTAAGTGTGCTTTTGTTTCAACTAATTCAATTACTCAAGGTGTACAAGTGCCAGATTTTTGGACACAGATGTTAGCAAATAATATTAAGATAATGTTTGCATATAGAAGTTTTGTTTGGGATAGTGAGGCTTCTGAAAAGGCACATGTTCATTGTGTGATAATAGGGTTTACTTTTGGTAATTATAATAGGAAAAAATATTTATTTAACGAAAGTAATCAAGAGATTGAAGTAGATAATATTAATCCATATTTATTATCAGGTCCGAATATAATTGTTAAGTCAGCATCCAAGCCTTTAGTTGCTGATTTGCCAGAAATGAAATTAGGCAATATGCCGAAAGATGGTGGTGGCTTTATATTAACGAAAAATGAAAAAGATCAGTTATTACAAAAAGAACCGCAAGCTGTACAATTGGTTCACCCATTTTTGGGTGCTGTAGAATTTTTACATGCTAAGAAAAGATATTGTTTGTGGTTAGTAAGTGTTACTCCTCATGAGTTAAAAGAATATCCATTGATTCTAGAAAGGGTTAAGCGAGTGAGAGAGTTTAGATTACGTAGTAAGGCACCAAGTACGCAAGCCTTGGCTAATACTCCAACTTTATTTGCTCAGAGACCTCAACCTGATTGGAATACTAATTTTATCGTCATACCTAAAACTTCATCACAAAGAAGAAGATATATACCAATAGGCTTTTTGAGTGCAAATACGATTCCAAGTGATCTATTATTCTTTTTACCAAATGCAAATATATATGAATTTGGTATTTTGAATTCAAATATTCATAATAGCTGGATGCGAGTAGTAGGAAGTAGATTGAAAAGTGACTATAGATATACTAAAAATATGGTGTATAATACTTTCCCATGGCCAACACCAACAGATAAACAAAAAGCGAAGATTGAAAAAACTGCACAGGCTATTTTAGATGCACGTGCATTATATCCAGATAGTTCACTTGCTGATCTTTATGATCCATTAACCATGCCAAAGGAATTACTTAAGGCACATCAAGATAATGATCGCGCAGTAATGGAAGCTTATGGTTTATCAGTTAAAGGAACAACTGAAAGTGATGCTGTAGCTCACTTATTTAAGATGTATGAAAAACTGACTAAGGAGCAATAATGAGCCAAGATTACAATCCTAATGATTTAAAAGTTAATAAGAATAATTACTTCAATGTAGCTTATAAGATTCTTTTGTATTTGAAGTACTGTTACGAAAATGGCACTGATGTAAATCCAGATGTTTTAAGCCCAGATAATATTGGTATTTCAGAAAAACAGTTTGTATTAACTTTGCAAATGCTTTTAGAAGATGGGTATATTAAAGGAGTATCGTTAAAGTCGACAATTCAAGGTCCAACTATAATTTGTAATATTCAGAATACATATGCTACGAGTTCTGGATTACAATATTTAGTTGAAAACTCAATGATGACAAAGGCATATAAAGTGTCAAAGGAAGTTAGAGATTGGATACCTCTGTTTAAATAAAAAAACTCCATCCAAAAAGGATGAAATTTAGTAAAATAATCGGCTAAATGGTCACAATTGGTCACAAAGTTTTCCAACTTGAAGAATTTTGTTCCAGTTTATTCCATATTATAGTTAATTTAAATGAAAATCATAAGGAATATGATGGATTAGAATTCAATAAAATGGAAAATTGTTCTAGTTTTACTGACCTAAAATTCTCAAAGCGTTAATCTTTGGATTTACGTTTATACAAAAAGCATCCCAATCAGGGATGCTTTTTTGGTGCAATAAAAAACTAAGAACATTTTAGCTCTTAGTTTTCCACAAATTATAAACTATCTTGAATATTATCAGCTAAGTAGTCGTAAAGCATACCATGCTTCAATTGCTTAGTATCAACACCAAGTGCTTCTGCAATAGCGTAAGCAAATGCCCAAGCAGTAGCTGGACCACGGCTAGTCAAAACTTTGTGTTCTTTGTCAGTGACAGTAATTCTTTCACTGAAATGAGCGCTTGGATCATACTTAGCACATTCTTCTTCAATACCTGGATAGCAAGTGAACTCAGCATCTTTTAATACACCATAGCGAGCTAATGCACGAGGAGCAGCACACATTGCAGCATCCCACTTTCCAGCTTCATGACGCTTAACCATTAAATCGCGTAACTTTTCATCATCACGTAAGTTAGCTGAACCAGTCATTCCACCTGGAAAAGCAACTAAATCGTAGTCAAGCAAACTGTTGTCCACAACTTTGTCACAAGTTAACTTAATGTGGTGATCACCATCTACGTCTTTACTGTGCAAGCCGACCATATCACATTCAACATTTAGACGGCGTAATACATCGACTACACTTAAACCTTCAACTTCTTCACAACCATCTGCAAAGATAACAGCAACTTTTGTCATCAAAATCATCCTTTCTAAGTGACATATATTTATTATAACTATTAATCAAGGTCTAGATAAAAATCAAGGTCTGCTAATTTGCTTAAATGCAGGGTAGGACGAGGTGAGATAGGAATTTTATCCTTTTTTGGTGCAAGCCATAAAGATTTTAGATTTGCGTTTTCTGCGCCTTGAATTTCTTCATCTAGATTTGTGCCAATCACGAGAGTACTGTCAGGATCAATCTCAGGATGATCCTTCAATATTTTGAAAAAGATATTTTTACTAGGCAGCTTATCTTTAAAATCGTCTGCAAAATAAGCAAAGTTAAAAGAACTGAGTAATTCAGTTGGCGCAAGACGTGGCTCAATTTGAGCTTTGGTTTCTTTAGCAAGTAAAATTAGACGAAGAGAACCAGTAATTTCATCTAAAAAATCTGTAGCGCCTTTAACTAAGCGAGTTTGTTCTTGCATTTTTTGTGCAAAAACAGCTCGTGTTTCAGCTAAATCTTCTTTTAGGTATGTGGACAAAGCTAGATCGATTTGTTCATCTGTGGATAAAAGCTTAAATTGCTTTTGCAAACTAGTATATTTAATCCGTTCAGCTGGTCCCCAATCTATGCCGTAATGTTTTAAAGTTTGGCGAAGAGCATTTTTTTCAGCTAGTTTTTCATTTAAAAGACTGCCCTCAGGAATAAAAATTAAAGTATTGAATGTAGACATTTGATAACTTCCTTTATGTTAGTAACTACTAGAATTATAATGGATTGGATGGTGTAAAGAAAGGGAATAGAAAATGACGATTTGGACGATAATCTTTTTATTGTTAGGTGGAGTAGCTGGCGGCTTACTTTCTTCTATTGCATCAATGGCATCACTTGCCTCGTATCCGGTGCTTTTAGCTGTGGGTATTCCGCCGGTTTTTGCCAATGTAACAAACGATGCCGCATTAATTTGGACTAGTATAGGTTCAACTGTCTCCTCTACGAAAGAGTTAAAGGGACATTGGAAACAGGTCTGGTTTTACACTATTTTTACTGTAGTCGGTTCAATTATTGGTTGCATGCTTTTACTTTCATTTCCATCCAGTGTCTTTGAAAAAGCAGTACCATTTTTCATAGCATTTTCTGGAATTATGATCATTGTTTCAGGCAAACATCATAGTTTGAATACCAAAAAGCAGCCGATGTGGTTAAAGGTGATCTATTTCATTGCGCTTTTAATAATGGGAGCCTACACTGGCTATTTCGGTGCAGCCGGTGGTGTAATAGTACTCGTGCTTTTGACCTACATTACTAATGAAAAATTCATCGTGATTAACGCAATCAAAAATGTGATTTGTGGTTTTGCTAATTTAGTGGCTCTTATTATTTTTATGTTTACTTCGCATATCTATTGGCTGCAGGCAATACCATTAGCCATAGGGATGTTTGCTGGTGGCTATATTGGACCTGCAATTTTAAGGCGAGTGCCAGAGAAGCCAGTTCGAATTTTCATTGCTACACTTGCATTTGTTCAAGCATCATATTTCTTTTATACAGCATATATTCGTTAAGTTTGATACAATGTTTATTAATGTAAAGGGAGGGTTAATATGTCAACAGAAGTTTATTTAGTTCGTCATGGTGAAACCATGTTTAACCAATTGAATAAGGTGCAAGGCTGGTGTGATTCACCACTGACTGTTAAGGGAATTAACGATTTAAAAGTGACTGCTAATGCTTTGAGTCAAGTTCACTTTGATAATATGTATTCATCTGATTTAAAAAGAGCAATTGATACTGTTCATTTAATGAAAGATGCTAACTTGGTCTCAGATATTGGTAAAATTAAAAAGTTGCCTGAATTTCGTGAAGTATTCTTCGGAACTTTTGAAGGTGATGATATTAACCAAACCTGGGATCAAGTAGCAATGGCAGCAGGTATAGGGCATGAAGATAATGTTGCTAAGATTATCAACCAAGTAGGTTTGCGTGAATTTCGTGAAGCTACTAAGAGAGCTGATCCAAGACACTTAGCCGAAGATAAAGATGAGTTAGATAAACGTATGGTTCGTGCCATAGATGTGTTAAAAGATGTGACTAAAAATGAACAAAGAGTTTTATTAGTAACTCATGGTGATTTTATCAAGACTTTATCTATTAAATATTGGAATAAGAGCGATGGTAAGCACGATATCATTTTCCCAGATAATGGAAGTGTCACTCGTGGAATTTTGCACGATAATGGTAAATTTGAAATTGTAGATTACAATGTCAATGCCGAAAAACTGTAAAAATAAGTCCTACTGCATAAGTAGGGCTTTTTTGGTACACTGATAACGGAAGGAAAATATTTATGAATAAAGATCATACAACAAAGCGTTATGTATTTGTTACATTGCTTAATGTGATAATTACTATTGCGGAATTTTTAGGTGGTATTTTATCAGGTTCACTGGCATTGCTTTCAGATACTGTGCATAACTTAAGCGATGTGGGGGCCATTATTTTATCTTTTGTAGCTCACTTAATTAGTAGAAGAAGTCGCAATCAACGAAAGACTTTTGGCTATGATCGAGCCGAAACCTTGGCTGCGTTTACTAATGGAGTTGTGCTAATAGTTATCAGTGTTGTATTATTCGTCGAAGCTATTCAAAGATTTTGGCAACCGGAACATATTCATGGTGGAATTATGTTAGTTGTATCAATTATCGGACTAGTCGCCAATATTATTTCTATGTTAGCGATGCATCATGATGCTAAAGGAAACTTAAATGTCCGTTCAACATTTATCCACATGCTTAGTGATGCGCTATCTAGTGTGGCTGTTGTAATTGGTGCGATTTTTATTTACTTTTGGAATGTAACTTGGCTTGACCCTGTTTTGACAATTCTAGTTTCAGTCTTTGTTTTACATGAGGCTTATGAGATCACGATGAAGGCTGCTAATGTATTGATGGAATCAAATCCTGATATTGATTTAAATTCGGTTAATGACATTGTGCTTTCTTTTCCAGAAGTAAAGAATATTCACCATGTCCATGTATGGCGCTATAGTGATGACTTTATTATGATGGATGCCCATATTAATGTTGATCGCAATCTTCATGCAGATGAGCTTGAGAATCTTTATCAAGATATTGGTAAAAAACTTAAAGCCAAATTGGGTATTAACCATGTGACGTTACAAGCGGAATGCGAACGTGGACGCAATGATAAAATGATCGTTCCAGGCCGTGGGACTAATGAGGATTAGGTGAAAAGATGTTCTCAGTTAATATTTTTACAGCGATAATTGTTTTAATCATGGGAATCTATGACATGTCTTATGCCTTTAATAGACGCAAGCAGCCCAATAATAAGGGCGGCATTAAGGCGTTTATGATTTTGGGGATAATTTTTACAATTGCTGGTATAGTTATGATTGTTAGATGTTTACTTAAATAAAGGATCGATAAAATGGCGAAATTAGTATTGGTTCGACATGGTGAAAGTGTTGCTAACGCCGCAAATGTTTATACGGGCTGGAATGATGTGCCATTAACTAAGAAGGGCGAGCAACAAGCTAAAAAAGCAGGTGAATTGATTAATACTATTTCTGATTTTGCACCAACGCATATTCATACTTCTGTCTTATCTCGTGCCATTGTGACAGCCAATATTGTAGCTGAAACATGCGATTTTTTGTGGCTACCTATGACTAAGACGTGGCGCTTAAATGAACGGCATTATGGCGCCTTGAGAGGCCTCAACAAGGATATCTCACGCAAAGTCTTTGGTGTAGAACAGGTTTTATTATGGCGGCGCAGTTTTGATTCCATTCCGCCCAAGCAGGGATCGCCAATTATTGATCGTCGCTATAAGTTGTGTGATCAACATTTAATGCCGCGTGCAGAGAGTTTGCATCAAACGCAAAAGAGATTGATGCCATATTATTATGATCACATTGCCTCAAGATTGCTTAATGGAGAAGATCAATTAATAGTAGCTCATGGTTCAAGCCTGCGAGCTTTAATCAAAAAACTAGAAAATATTAACAATCACGATATTGTAAACTTGGAAGTGCCTAACGCAGAACCAATTGTTTATACTATGGATGATCAGTTAAATATTGTTAAAAAAGAAATACTTCGGGGGTAAAATGCAGCTTGCTGCATTTTTTTAGTGCTCTTAATAATGATTTTCGCGTATCTATGGTAAAATCTATAATGATTTCTAGTATATTTAGTTTGGAGTATTAGGCATGCGTAAATTATTTTTATTACGAGGTGCACCTGGCTCCGGTAAATCTTCTTTTATTGCACGCCATCACTTAACGCCTTATGCGATTAGTCGAGATCAAATAAGGTTATTATTGGCGGATTTGACAGTTTATTATCAAGAGGATGCGGATGTATTACACCAAGTTATTCCGCGGCACGTAACAGTGCGTACTGAGCAAATGGTGGATCACCTTGTAGAACACAAGATGGAACATGGGGAAACCGTAATTGTCGATGGAACGCATATTGTTCCAAGTGCAATTGAACATTTTAAGTCATGGGTGGATAAGTATCATTATGAATGTTTTGTGGTTGATTTGATGCAACACAATACATTAGAGAATTTGCTTAAACGTAACCAGACAAGAATACATTATGACTGGGTAAAACCAGAAGTAGTTAAGCAAATGTATCGTTCATATGAAGCCCATCCTGAAGTACCATATTGGGCACACAAGATTGTCCCTAATCAGATGGATCACGCTTTGTCCCAAAGAGAAAGTAATTTAGATAGTTATGCACATGTGATTGCAGTTCCAGATCAAGTGGAAGAAGAAGATTTTCCACATGTGCATATCTCTAATTTCTATTTTTCATTTAATGAAAAGTTTACTGAAAAATATGGTACATATCGCAATGTAGTTTCAATTGCTAAGACCGAAGATGAAGCTGTAAAACAATTTAAGTTACCATACTTTGTATTCAAGTTTCATCACAAGCATTTCTTGATTTCTGCTTACCCAATCAGAAATGAAATGCTAGATCCGATTAGAAAAATTAAGGGAGTTTGGACATATTCAACAGGGCTCTACAACGTAGCCGATTTTGTTAAGAAATTTCCAGAAAATTCTAAGCAGCACGTTCATCAGTTTAACTTAAGCAAGTTAGACCCAACACGTTTGTTACATATTTGGTAAAAACAAAAAAACACAGTTGGTAAGATTTTCTTACCTAACTGTGTCTTTTTTATTTTACTGAATAAATTATTCTAATTTACCAGCTTTTGCTAAAACTTCCTTAGCTTTTTCAAGTGAGTGGTGTTCTTCACGATAACGTTTAATATCGTAGCCATCAGTATCACTTAACTTATCAAGCTTTTCATCAGCTTTAGCTCGATCTTAGCGTCATATTCACCGACTTTTCTAGCATGCTTTAAAATGGACTTAATGTCCTTAATTGTTTCATGTTGTGCAGTACGGTGACGACGGTCAGGAACTGAATCTTCGATTCTAGCTAGGTGACTTTCAGCGTCACTAATCTTCTTAGAAAATCTGTCTAAAGCTTTCAATTGTCTGTTTGAATAATCTGTCATGTTTATTACCTCCTAGGTAAATGATAATCTCTACTAAATGCGCTTTCATTGTATGTTTCATTTTTGAATAAAGCAAGAATATGCACTTGGAAATGTGAAAGCATTATAGATTTATGATATTGATAGTAAATACAAAAAGACTTCAGAATAAATCATCTGGAGTCTTCGTTAGTTTTAGTATTTCATTGAATAGCTGCACCAATGATAATTAAGATCAAGCCAACGAAAGTTTCAACTAATTCTAACTTAGTCTTATTTTCACCAATGAAGAAAATACCGCCTAAGGTAGAAATTATTACGCAAAGTTGACTATAAATAAAAGCAGTAATAACACCATTTAGTTGAGCTGAAAAGATATATGCGAATGCGGCAATACCGAATGAAAAGCCGGAAAAGATATTAAGCCAGGTAGCTTTTGGAAATGATGAATAAATCCAATAACCAACTGATGTGAAGAGCAATAAAATAATATCTCTTATTTTGAGCTTTGCACTTTTATCTTTGCTGAGAGCGGTCAAGCTAACGCCAATGATAATTAATACCAAGGCTAAAGTACCAATTAAATATTGAGAACCGCTAGTCCATTCTCCGAAAATTATGGCTCCAATTAAGGTATTACCAATCAACTGTAAACCTGTCGATAAAGGCATCGTTTTACTGATGCCAATATTGCGCATTGAAATAAATTGTCCAGATTGTCCAATCGTCCAAAAGATTCCGGAAATCAATGATAATGAAAATATCGTAAGGTTGGAATTGGTAGGATGGATAATGGCTATAATAATACCGACTATTAATGCACCAGTTCCCAATCCCATTAATTCATTAACAGGTTGACTGTTTTTGATTTTACCAGCAATAAGCGGAAAAATACCCCAACCAAGTGCTGGAATTAAAGCAATGAGTATATTCATAAATCGCCCTACTTATTTTTTGTAAGTATAAACATAATAATAAACTAAATAAAATTAAATTGCTAGCAAATTATTTTGATTTATGGAGAAAAAAGACTAGGAATGCCTAACTTACATTCCTAGTCTTTCAAGTATGTTGAATAAAATTATTTATTAATACTTAAATGCTAAAGCACCCATTGGGTCCCATGGCAATAATTGAATTGGGTTATCCTTGCCTTCGTCGTAAGCCTTCTTGAGGTCTTCTGGCAAGATATCCTTGTTGATAACTGCTTGGTAAACAAATGAGTTAAACCATGAATCACTCATTACGAAGTAGCCCTTAAAGCCTGGCTTTTCACCCCATGAATTTTCAATTTTCCACTTAGTTGGCTTGCCGTCAACAATGTCAACACCAGTGATGACCATTGCGTGGTCCATCATGCTTTCGCCTGAGTCAAGCTTGTCAGCCTTAGACATTGAGAAGTCAACATCAAACAATTGATCACGGCGGTAAAGGTTAGTGTCAAGCAGACCAGCACGACGTTCAGAATCCTTAACAACGTTTGAACCAAACCAAACAACTTCACCGCTCTTCAATTGCTTGATGATTAAATCCTTCATTTCATCAACCTTTAAGTTCAAGTGACGAACTTGACGACCGCCCTCAACGTTACCCAAGTATTCAACTGAGAATACCTTGTGGAAAGGCTTATCGCTGGTTGGGGCATTGATAGTTGAAATGTGGTTGGCTAAATCTATACCAACATATTTATCGAAGAATTCTTTAGGTGTAATGTCCTTGTCGATGTGATAATTGTGATCATCATCACGGTATTCAAAGTTGAACTTCTTTGGTGGAACACCAAGTGAAATTGCGAGAACACGGAAGACATCGTTTAACATTTCTTCTTTGCGAGCTTGTACTTCGTCTTCTGATTTGCCAGCATTAACAAGTCTGCGTAATTCAAGACCGTCCTTACGAAGCAAAGTGTTCAAAGTATCGTTTAATGCACTTGAATTAGTTGCGTTAGCAGTTTCTGGGTAAACGCTCTTTGGCACAATACCGTATTTTTCGATGATGCCGCAAAGCATGTCCCATTGACCACCATCTTGTTGTGGGGTAGTGAATAAGAATGAAACCTTACGATCGCCTAAGTCTTTATCAGCTGTTGCAATTACGTTTTCAAAGAACCAGTTAGATTTTTCAAATTTATCCCAGAAGTTAGTGTAGTTTTGAGATAATTCAAAGTCCTTTAACTTAAACTTCTTTTGTAATGGGTGGCGCATAGTGTTTAAAGCACTAAACATCCAGCAACGGCCTGATTGTTTTTGATCAGCTGGCTTACCAGTATCAATTTCAATTGAGAAAGTTGGGTCTAGGTCGATCTTAGTTTGTAAGTTTTGACTTGCTTTGTAAATGCCATTTTCTTGTGCTGCGTGACTTGCAACGTTAAAAACAGGATGATTGTTTAAATCATTTTCAAATTTTGCAATGGTATCATTATTAATTTCTTTTGCCATTAAAGATCCTCCTTTTAATATATACCTCTTCATTCTATATTTTAGCTGATAAAAAGGAAGTAGTCTATTACTAGTATTGATATACCTATTTTAGATAAGATATATAAAAATTTTATATCACGATAAAGATTAATTAAAAAGTTCGGCCTATCTCGATTTTAGTAATGGGTACGATGCAGGGGTATTAAGATGTAGTAGTGAAAATAATGAAACTAAATTGGTAGAGCAACAAACGACTTGGAATGGCTATAACAAAATAGATTTCAAGTTACCAGATGGTGCAAAATATAATCAATTGCAAAGAAAATAAGAGCCCACGTATGTGGACTCTTATTTTGTGTAAGGCTGATGATACCAAATACTGTGAAATTCGGGATGCTTTTCAAAATAGTTGATAACTATTGGATCAAGTGGCCAAATAGGGTAGCCGGATTCTTGGGCAACGGATAAAGCGGTAGGCATTTCCTTTTCTAATGCCTCTTCTAAATTAGAATTAGGATTAATAAAGAAATGATTCATCACCCAAACGGTACCGTCATTTCTTTTTATTTTATCCATCGTCCAGCTACTGGTTAAAACGTTGCTATCATCATGATCTTCAAATGATAGATGTGATTTATTAATGTCAAACATAAAATTTCACCTTTTTAAAAGAAAAAATCACTCTTTTTTGCGTAATAAATAATAGAGAGTTAAATATTTTGTGTTTACTCAAAACATTGTAGAATATATATCTGTTAAATGAAAAGTAGTAAATGGAGTTATCGAAATGAAAACACGCGGATTTGAAGTAGTAAAGAAGTATCAAGATAAGGAAATTAATTTACCACGTCGTCAAACTTTAGCTAGTGCGGGTTATGATATTGAAGCTGCTGAAGATATCACTATTCCTAGCATTTGGCGCTTGGATTTCGTTAGAATCTTTCGCTTGATTCGTAATGGACATCAACTGTATCAACGCGATTTTGAAATGGCTGATAAAATTTTAAAGCCGATTTTGGTGCCAACTGGTTTAAAAGTTTATATGCCAGAGGATGAAGTGTTAATTTTGGCTAATCGCTCATCCAATACATTTAAGAAACACTTATCTTTACCTAACGGTATCGGTGTGATTGATGCAGATTATTACAATAATCCCAATAATGAGGGTGAGTTATTTGTTCAAATGTTAAATTACGGAGTTTGTCCACTGCATATCCATAAAGGCGATCGAATTGCACAAGGAATTTTTATGAAGTATTTAAAAACCGATGATGACAATCCGATTAGTCGTGCGCGATTAAGTGGCTTTGGTTCAACTAATGAAGAGGAAGATGATTAATGGCTAGAGTAAAAACACAATATAAATGTCGTTCCTGTGGCTATATCTCTGCTAGTTACTTAGGACGCTGTCCTAATTGTGGTGCATGGAATCAATTTGAAAAAGAAACTGAAGAAGTGCAAAAGCGTTCTACTAAGGCAACCGCCAGTCGTTTAATTCAAAAAACGGGAATTAATGAACCAGTTCATTTGGATAAAATTAAGGCGGAAAAAGAAGAGCGAATTCCAACTAAATCTGAGGAATTAAACCGTGTCTTAGGTGGCGGAATTGTCCCCGGATCTCTTGTCTTAATTGGTGGTGACCCTGGAATTGGTAAATCAACTTTAATGTTGCAGATTATGAGTGATTTGGCAGAAAAATATAAGGTTCTTTATGTTTCAGGGGAAGAGTCAGCTAACCAAATTAAATTGAGAGCGGACCGTCTTGGAGTCGGTCAAAGCAATATGCTGCTTTATCCAGAAACGGATATGCATGATATTCGCGAACAGATTAATGATGTTAAGCCGGATTTTGTCGTTATTGATTCTATTCAAACGATGAATGAACCAAGTCTTGATTCAATGACCGGTTCTGCTTCACAAGTACGTGAAGTCACTAGTGAATTGATGAAAATTGCTAAAATGGACGCGATTACTGTTTTCGTAATTGGACACGTGACTAAAGAAGGTGCAATTGCTGGTCCAAAAATTTTGGAACATATGGTGGATACTGTCCTTTATTTTGAGGGGGATGAACATCATACGTATCGGATTTTGCATTCCGTGAAAAATCGTTTTGGTGCTGCTAATGAAATCGGGATGTTTGAGATGGAAAATGAAGGATTACGTGAAGTAACTAATCCATCATCGATTTTTCTTGATCAAAGACTGCCTAACTCAACCGGTTCAGCCGTGGTAGTTTCACTAGAAGGAACACGTCCGCTTTTGGCAGAAATTCAAGCTTTGGTAACACCAACTGCATTTGGTTATGCTAAAAGAACTACTTCAGGAATTAGTTTTAATAAAGCATCATTATTGTTAGCCGTACTTGAAAAAAGAGGCAATTTGATGCTTCAAAATCAGGATGTTTATTTAACGGCTACCGGTGGTATCAAGTTAAATGAACCGGCAATCGATTTGGCAATTGCAATGTCAGTTGCATCAAGTTATACCGATAAAGAAATTTCGCCTACTGATTGTTTCGTAGGTGAAGTAGGGTTGACCGGCGAAGTACGCCGCGTTGATAAAATCGAAGCAAGAGTAAAGGAAGCTGCCAAGGTAGGTTTTAAACGTATTTTTATTCCTAAACACAATATGTATCAAAGCTTAACGGAAAACGGGATTGAAGTGATTCCGGTTTCTAGTATTCCTCAAGCATTAAAATTAGTTTTTGGTTAGCACAGATTGAATTCTTCCTATATAACGAGTAAACTAAAATTGTTTGAATTTACTATTTTGAAAGAGGCATGAATTTTGGCTAAAGAAAAAATCCGTGTAAGATATGCACCAAGTCCAACTGGTCACTTGCACATTGGTAACGCACGTACTGCACTTTTTAACTATTTATTCGCCCGTCATAACAAGGGTACTATGGTATTGAGAATTGAAGATACCGACCAAAAACGTAACGTTAAGGGCGGTTCCAAGTCTCAGATGGAAAACCTTCACTGGTTAGGTATTGACTGGGATGAAGGTCCAGATAAAGGTGGAGACTACGGTCCATACCGTCAATCAGAAAGAAAAGAAATTTACCAAAAGTATATTGATCAATTGATCGATGAAGGTAAGGCATACTACTCATACAAGACTGAAGAAGAACTTGAAGAACAACGTGAAGAACAACGTGCTATGGGTGTTGCACCTCACTACACTTATGAATATGAAGGCATGACTGCTGATGAAATCACGCAAGCTCAAGAAGAAGCTAAGGCTAAGGGCTTAAAGCCAGTTGTTCGTATTCATATTCCAGAAATGGAAACCTACTCATGGGATGATATCGTTAAGGGCCACCTTGAATTCGAATCAGACACCATCGGTGGTGACTTCGTTATTCAAAAACGTGATGGTATGCCAACTTACAACTTCGCCGTTGTAATTGATGACCACTTGATGAAGATTACCCACGTACTTCGTGGTGATGACCACGTTTCAAATACACCTAAGCAATTAGTTGTTTATGAAGCACTTGGTTGGGAACCACCTAAGTTCGGTCACATGACTTTGATCATTAACTCAGAAACTGGTAAGAAGCTTTCTAAGCGTGATGAATCAGTTCTTCAATTTATTGAACAATATCGTGACCTTGGTTACTTGCCAGAAGCTATGTTTAACTTCATTACTCTTCTTGGTTGGTCACCAAAGGGTGAAAACGAAATCTTTAACAAGCGCGAATTCATCAAGCAATTTGATCCAGCTCGTTTGTCTAAGTCGCCTGCTGCATTTGACCAAAAGAAGCTTGAATGGATTAACAACCAATACATCAAGAAGGCTGATCGTGATACCTTGCTTGACCTTGCTTTGAACAACTTGCAAGAAGCAGGTTTAGTTGATGAACATCCAACTCCAGAAAAGATGGAATGGATTCGTCAATTGGTTAACATTTACTCAGTACAAATGTCATACACTAAGCAAATCGTTGACATGGCTAGGATCTTCTTTGAAGATACTAAGGATCTTTCAGATGAAGAAATTGAAGAAATCAAGAATGATGATGGTCGTGGTGTAATTGAAGAATTCAAGAAGCAATTAGACCTTATCCCAAGATTTACTTCAGTTCAAATTATGGGTGCTATTCAAGCTACTCGTAAGGCAACTGGCGTTAAGGGCAGAAAGCTCTTTATGCCAATCAGAATTGCTACTACTCGTTCAATGGTGGGCCCTGGTATTGGTGAAGCTATGGAACTTTTGGGTAAGAAGCGTGTGGTTGAACACATCGACTTAACCTTAAAGCAAATGAGTGAAAATGGTCTTTAATTAAAGACGATTAGAAAAAGAAGCTGCAGATAACTGCAACTTCTTTTTTCATTTGCTAAAATAAGGATAGCTATTTTTACAGAAGGGATAAGTGTTAGCCGTGAAAGTATATAATACACTGACGCGTAAAAAAGAAGAATTTAAACCTTTAGTTCCAGGACAAATTAGCATGTACGTCTGTGGACCTACTGTGTATAACTATATTCACATCGGAAATGCTCGTAGCTCAATTGCCTTTGATACTATTAGACGCTATTTGGAGTACAAGGACTATAAGGTTAAGTATGTTTCTAACTTTACTGATGTTGATGACAAGATGATTAACGAAGCCCGTGCTGAAGGTACCACGGTTCCTAAGTTAGCTGAAAAGTTTATTAATGCGTTTTTAGAGGATACAACTGCTTTAAATATCGAGCCGGCAACACTGCATCCCCGTGCTACTCATGAAATTAAAGAGATCATCAATTTTGTTCAAACTTTAATTGATAAGGGCTATGCTTATGAGAGTCATGGTGATGTTTATTACCGTGCTAAGAAATTTAAGCATTATGGACAGCTCAGTGATCAAAATATTGAACAACTTGAAGAGGGCGCTTCAGAACATATCAATGATGAAGAACAAAATCGAAAGGAAGACCCAATTGATTTTGCTCTTTGGAAAGCTCAAAAAGAACCAGATGAAATTGCTTGGGATTCTCCATGGGGCAAGGGGCGTCCAGGTTGGCATATTGAATGTTCAGTAATGTCTACTAAATATTTAGGTGACACAATTGATATCCATGGCGGTGGTCAAGACTTGGAATTTCCGCACCATGAAAATGAAATTGCCCAAAGTGAAGCTAAAACTGGTAAAAAATTCGTTAATTACTGGCTTCACAATGGTTTTGTGACTGTGGGTAAGGATCAAGAAAAAATGTCTAAGTCATTACACAACTTTGTGACTGTACACGACATTTTAAAAGAAGTTGATCCACAAGTTTTGCGTTTCTTTATGGCAAGCGTACAATATCGTCGTCAGATTAATTATTCTGCAGAAAACTTGCAACAAGCTGCTACTATTTTAGATAGATTTAAAAATACTTTAGTTAACATCAATTACCGTCTTGAAGATGACACGCCAAGTGAAGATTCAAGTGAGTTAGCAACTGCTATTAATAAAACAAATGAAGAATTTGAAGCTGCAATGGATGATGACTTTAATGTTCAAAATGCTTTAACCGCTATTTATGATTTGTTGCCAGTAATTAACGCTAATGCCAATGCAGAAAAAGCTGATAAAGAATCATTGAAGCTTTTTAAGGATAAGCTTTCCGCATGGCTGTTGGTATTTGGTATCGATACTGAAAAGCTCTGCAGTCAAAGTGCAGGTTCAAATGATGATGAAATTGATCAATTGGTTAAAAAGCGTGATGAAGCACGTAAGAACAAGGATTGGAAAACTAGTGATCAAATCCGTGATCAATTAAAAGAAATGGGTATCACTATTCAAGATACTCCACAAGGGACAAGGTGGACTCGTGATTAAAATAAAGAAATTAACGGAAGAAGAAGTAAATCCGGATACTTTGAATGGACAAACACTTGCCTATTTGGGGGATGCAGTTTATGAAGTAATCATTCGCCGTCATTTAGTTAAAGGCGGAATTGTTAAGCCGCAGGTCTTGCAGCGTGAAGCGACTCATTATGTTTCAGCTAAAGCTCAAGCCGGCTTAGTTACTAAATTGCAAGATGAAGAGCGATTAACTGAAGCTGAATTAACAGCTTTCCGCCGCGGTCGTAATGCCAAGAGTCATACTAAAGCTAAAAATACTAGTTTAAAGACCTATCAATTATCCACTGGTTTTGAAGCTATGATTGGTTATCTTGATTTATTGAATAAAAATGATCGCGTTCAAGAGTTGACTGAATGGTGCATTAATACCGTAGAAGAGGATGGATTAAAAGATTATGACTTCAAGTAAAGATTTCGTTTTTGGGCGCCATGCTGGTCTTGATTATTTAAAGACACAAAGTGCTGATAAAATTAATAAAGTATTTTTACAACATGGTATTCAAGAAGATTTTGCTAATCAGGTTTATGCTATTTGTAAAAAGAAGCGATTAGTAATTCAAAATGTGCCTAAAAATAAACTTGATCGTTTGGTTGATGGTGGTAATCATCAAGGCTTAGTTTTGGCTATTTCTAGTTTTGAATATGCCGATTTAAGCAAATTATTGGATCAATTTGATGATGAAGGTAAAGAACCATTTTTATTGATGCTTGATTCAATTGAAGATCCTCATAATTTAGGTTCAATTTTGCGTTCTGCTGATGCCACTGGTGTTGACGGGATTATTATTCCTAAGCGCCATGCAACAGGATTGACCTCAGTTGTAGCAAAAACTTCAACAGGGGCAATCGATTATGTGCCAGTTGCTCGCGTCAATAATTTGGTACAAACTACCAAAGAATTAAAAAAGCGCGGCTATTGGGTATTCGGAACAGATATGGCTGGTACGGATTATCGTGAATGGAATGCTAAAGGAAAAACGGTTTTAGTAATTGGTAATGAAGGTAAGGGAATTGCGCCATTGCTTAAAAAGCAAATGGATCAAACAATCACTTTACCAATGATTGGGCATGTGCAATCTTTGAATGCGAGTGTGGCTACAGGAGTTTTACTTTATCAGGCTTATAATAGTAGACACCCGTTGCATTAATTAATAGAGGTGGACAAAGAGATAGCTTTGTCCATCTTTTTTTATACAGGGAAATAGTTGTGTGACAATAAACGTTTGTTTTCTTCTCGACTTCAGAGGGATGCGGGTATTCTCAACGAAGAAAAGTTGAGAGGAAATATAAATGCAAGCTAAAGAAAAGAAGTTGATTAAGCAAGTTAAAAGAGGAGATGACGAAGCCTTAAAGGAGTTGTTTACTTTATATCAACCCCTAGTCAACAAAGTGCTGAAGGGATATTATTTACGTCATTATGATCAAAATGATTGGCAGCAAGAGGCGATGATTATTTGTTATGAAGCGGCCATGGTTTATTCTGAGCGTAAAGGCAATTTTGCGGGTTTATATAAAGCTAAGTTGACTAATCATGCGCGAACTTTGGTACGCTATCATACTGCATTAAGGCGGCGAACGTATAATAATTCGGTTTCTTTAGAGAGACTTGCTTTGCAAAGTATTAATGAGCCTAAACGTTCTGAACTCGCGATTCCAATTGATGATACTTATAATAATTTTGTCAAAAGCTTATCCCGGCTTGAACTAATTGCATTATTAACAATTTTAGGTGAGATGAGCGTTGAGTATGTAATTAATCATTTGAATATTGGAGCTGCCAAACTATTACGGGCGAGATCTAGAACGATTCAAAAGATGAGGAATGTTCTTTTTTAATATTTCAATTTGTAGCTGATCAAAAGAAAGTGCGGTATAATACTAAATGTAGAATGTTTTAGGAGGTAATTTAAGATGGCAGACGAAATTATTAAGACTGCATTGTTAGACCGTCACATGAAGGAAGCTTTTGACTGGAGTGATTCAGATATGCCAGTTAGAGATGCCCTTTGGGACTACTTTATGGAAAAGAATGGTAGAGATACCATGAAGACGGAAGAAGATATGCTTCCATTTTTGAAAGACTCAGATGATAAAATCGAAGCCTTCGTTAACGAAAATCTTAAGAAGTAAATCCGACTAAAAACAATGTTCTACGCACCGTGGTCACGCATGTTTGACCACCAAGGCAGCTGCTCTCCAGCAGCTGTTTTTTTGTTGCAAAAAATGAATAAGGATTAAATTTATGAAATACATAATTGGCATAGATATTGGAACAACTGCAACTAAGGGAGTGCTATATGATTTAGATGGTCAAACTATTATGATTGTAAGTCAAAGCTATCCATTAATTCAAAAGGAATTAGGGCAAGCAGAAGAAGATCCACAGGTAATCTTTAATGCGGTGCAAAAGATTATTTTTAAATTGGCTAAAGAAGTGCAGGGGAAAATTGCAGCAATCTCATGGTCGAGTCAAATGCACAGTTTAATTGGGCTAGGGAAAAATAATCAAGTTTTGACTAATAGCATTACCTGGGCAGATAATCGCTGCACCACTGTAGTTGAAGAAGCAAAAGAGACTGACTTAGCACAGAAGATTTATCAAAAAACGGGCATGCCGCTCCATCCGATGGCTCCGATTTATAAATTGATATGGCTAAAGCAGAGTAATCCTGATCTTTTTCACCTGGTACAAAAATGGATTGGGATTAAGGAATATATTATTTATCGTTTGACTGGCAAAATTGTAACAGATACAACGATGGCAGCTGGAACAGGGATGCTTAATCTAAAAACATTAGATTGGGATCAAGATTTGTTAAAAGCGGCAGAAATTGATGCAGCTAAATTACCGAGTTTAGCTGATCCAGCAACGGTTGTTGGAGAAATTTGTGCAAAATATGTGCATAACCTGGGGATAAGTTCGGACGCTAAGATTGTTTTAGGCGCAAGCGATGGCTATTTGTCCACGGTAGGTGTAAATGTTGTGGACGAAAATCATTTTGCATTAAATGTTGGTACTTCTGGTGCCGTGCGAACGATTGTTAAAAATTCACAAATAGATCAAGATGCGCGTTATTTTTGTTATCCAGCAAGCAAACAGCAATTTTTATTAGGCGGTCCAGTAAATAATGGTGGAATTGTACTGGATTGGGCAAGACGAACTTTGCTAGATGAAAAAGCAACAGTAGAGGATTTCCTGCAATTGGCTAAAAATGCACCGGTTGGTAGTAAAGGCTTGATCTTTTTACCATATTTAGGTGGAGAGCGTGCACCTATTTGGGATGCAAAGGCTCGCGGTTCTTTTGTTGGCCTGACTCGTCAGCATACCAAGGCTGAGATGGCACAAGCAGTAATCGAAGGGATTATCTTTAATCTTTACGATGCAGCAACGGGGTTAATTGAAAGTACTAAAAAACCAGCTGCGATAAATGCAACTGGCGGATTTTTGCAAAGTGATTTTATTAGACAGATGTGTGCTGATATTTTTGATGTGCCGATTGTCACGATGAAGGAGCAACAAAGTGGAACGCTTGCAGCTATGTTTTTAGCAAGACAGGTATTAGGGCTAAATAAAAAGATTGATGAAATAGGACAATTTGTTGAAAATGACAAAGTTTATTATCCCCACAAAAAAGAAGTAGCTGCTTATCAAAAAATGTTTCCACTTTATCGTGAAATTGAGAATGATTTAGCTACTTCTTATCAAAAATTATCTTCTTTTCAAAAGATGCATTCTAAAAATTAGAGGATATGTCTAATCTATTTTCTTAATAGGCAGCAGTTCAATGTAACCTCTGCTTCCGATAGGTTCAAGTTGAATTCTTGGATTAGATTCATCCCAAAGATAGCCTTTAGTTTTAGGATCATATTCTTTAATTGCTGCTCTTACATCTGCAATAGTTGCACCGCAGTTTTCTTCTGCAAATGGTGCACTTTTAAACATTAAATATTTAGCAGCGGGTAATTCAATAACGTCAAACCCTTTTGGCACTGGAGCGTTATAATCTGTTGCTACTTCAACACCTTGAACATATTCGGAAGTGTTGGGTTTACGATATTTAGCGGGTAGCCAGAGGCAAACAGGTTCTCCACTAATTGATTTAATACTTTTAAGCAATCCCCATACTTCACAGCCGACTTCATCACAGTAGTCTAAGTAGTCAGTTGCCTTAATGCCGCGTTTAATAATTACTTTTCTTTTAGGTTTATCAACAACCTGAATAGAAATTTTCTTAGTAGTATTCATGGGAGACTCCTTTCCATATCTATTAGGTTTGTATTTAACGCCATAAGGATTAAATAGATAAATTGGAACAGGATGTGCAGCCTATTCACTAGGATTGCATTTAAATTCGCGGTAGAAAGCTCGCTGAAAACCATCTACACTCTTAAAGCCACTTTCTAATGCAATGTCAGTAATGCGATCTTGATAATCTCGCAATTTTAACGCGGCTTGTGATAAACGCACCCGTCTGATATATTGTGCTGGCGTCATGTTGAGATAGCTTACGAATAGACGATAGGAATACCAAGGTGAATATAATGAAACCTTTGATAATGCAGTAAGTGTGATCTGCTCAGACAAATGATTTTGAATAAATTCTTGCATCTGTTGAACTGATTCAATTTGTTCCAAAATTTTTACCTCCTTACAGCTTGTATTATGCAGGATTAATTGAAAAACTACTCGACTTATTTTGCCATGAAAAAATCTTCGGATAAATCACCCGAAGATTTTTTTAGATATAATTATTAATTTTTAAGCATTTTTGATATCTTCAACAATTTGTTCAACCGTCATTCGGTTGTCTTTTAAAATATCCTTTAATGGCGTTTGATCAGTGTAAACTCTCTTTTGACCATAGTTCAAAACTTTGACATCTTTGTCGCCTAAGTAGGAAGCTACTTTTTCACCAAACCCACCATCTAAAGTATTGTCTTCAATAGTGACGATGACTTTATTTTCTTTAGCTAATTTATCTAGAGCGTCTTTGTCTAAAATATTAGCTGAAACTGGGTTAACTAAGGTTGCGTTAAGTTCTTGCGCTACTTTTTTACCAAGCATTGCATACATGTCGCCCAAAGCTAAGACAACAACATCTTTACCTGGCTTAATTTGGTAGGTGATTTCACTGTAATCTTCTTGAGCGTCACCATTTTCAGGGACAGCCTTAGTTGGCATCTTAATAGCCACAGGGTGTTTTCTTTGCTTGATCGCCCACGTCATCATGGCTTTTTCTTCAGCTAAATTAGTAGGAGCTAAGTAAATCCAGTTAGGCAAGTTAGAAATCATTACTTGGTCAAAAATACCAAGGTGAGTTTTACTGGTGCCCGAGATTCCGCCGCCAGCAACCATCATGACTACTGGTAAATCATTAGCTGCGACATCATGTGATAATTGGTCAAATGCACGTTGCAAGAAAGTGGAATTTTCAAATAAAACTGGAACTGCACCTTCCTTAGCAGCACCAGCTGCAAAAGCAACAGATTCTTGTTCAGCAATACCAACATCTGTGTAGTGTTCTGGATATTTGTTCTTAATTTTATCTAAGCCAAAGACACCAGGAATAGCAGCGTTGATTGCCATTAAGTTAGTGCCTTTTTCGATTTCTTCACTAACAACATCTAAAGCAACTGAATTAGCAGTTGGTGCCTCACTAGCAGGTGCTAATGGCCTATCAGTCTTTAAATCGAATGGCATTACCCAGTGGTGAGCCTCTTCTTCATCAATTGCTGGTTTGTAGCCTTTACCTTTTAAAGTATTGATATGCAAAAGAATAGGGTGATCAACATCTTTGACTGCTTTAAAGGCTTTAATCATTGATTTAATATCATTACCATCGGCAACATAACGATAGTCGAAGCCTATTGCAGTAAATGGATTTTCCTTAGTTTCACCATTTGAATCACGTAACTTCTTTAAAGCAGTGACTAAACCACCAACGTTTTCATCGATGGACATTTGGTTATCATTAACTACCACAACTAAATTATGTTTTTCAATTGCGGCATTGTTTAAGCCTTCATAAGCAAGACCACCAGTCATTGAACCATCACCAATTAAGGCCATGATGTTTTCGTGATTACCCATTAGGTCTCTAGCCTTTGCCATTCCAGTTGCAAGTCCAATTGAAGTAGAGGTGTGGCCAACGGCGTAGTAATCGTATGGACTTTCGTCAGGATTGCTGTATGGAGTAACATCTTCATAATGATCAGGGTCAAGCCAAGCAAGAGCACGGCCGGTTAACATCTTGTGTGGGTAGGTTTGGTGAGATACATCCCATACAATCTTGTCTTTTGGAGCATCGAAAACATAATGATAAGCAATAGTAGCTTCGACAATTCCGAGATCAGGTCCTAAGTGCCCACCTTCAGCAGCGTCTTTTTCTAAGATTAAGGTTCTAATTTCTTGTGCCAATTGTTGCATTTGAGCGATAGATAATTTCTTTAAGTCTTGTGGACCAGAGATTTTATTTAATAAATATTCTGGATGTTTGCTCATTTAAAGTAGTCCTTTCTAAAAACTCGTTAAACTTATTATAGATAAGTGATAGAACTATTTGAAATATTAAGTTGCTATGGATTAGGATAGGTTTTAGTTATTGGTAATTCTAATTTAGAATATTGACGTAATTGCATTTGACAGTATAAAATACTGAATAAGTATGTGTTTTTATATAAAAGTTTGGAAGTGAGATTATGGCAGTGAAAAAAGCAGCTTTAGCCTGCAGCGTATGTGGGTCACGCAACTACTCAATCACCGCAAGTAAAAATCGCACTCAGCGACTTGAACTGAAGAAGTTCTGCAAGCATTGCGGTAAGATGACTTTACACAAGGAAACGAGGTAAAAAGGTTAATGATTAAGTTCTTTAAGAGCGTTGCCCATGAAATGAAATTGGTTACTTGGCCAACTGCAAAACAAAATAGACATGATACTATGACTGTTATTACAAGTTCAATTTTGTTTGCTGCATATTTGGGTGCACTTGACTGGCTCTTTAGCTGGTTAACTCAACATATGTAATCAGAATAGAAATTATTATTGGTTCATGTTATAATAATGACAGCTAAGAAAAACCTCTGTGGGAGGTTTTTTTGTTTACCCAAAAACAAGGAGAAGAATTATGGTCGAAACTGCAAAGAAGCAATGGTACGTTTTACATACTTATTCTGGCTATGAAGACAAGGTTAAGTCAGATTTACTTTCTCGTGCTCAAAGCATGGGGATGCAAGATTATATCTTTCGTGTAATGGTTCCTGAAGAAGAAAAAGTTGAAACTGTTCGCGGTAAGAAACAAGAAATTGAAGAAAAGATTTTCCCAGGTTATGTTTTAGTCGAAATGGTTATGACCGACGAAAGTTGGTTTATCGTTAGAAATACCCCTAACGTAACTGGCTTTGTTGGTTCACACGGTGGTGGCTCAAAACCTTCACCACTTCTTCCTGAAGAAATAGAACGTCTTCTTAGAAATCAAGGCCAACCTGCTAAGAAGCCAACTGAAAACTTTGAAATTGGTGAATCAGTAACTATTATTGAAGGTGCATTTAATGGCATGGTAGGTAAGATTACTGATATTCAACCTGATAAATACAAGTTATATGTTTCAGTTGATATGTTTGGTCGTGCTACTACTGCTGAACTTGATTACGATCAAGTTAAAAAGCTAGATGTAAACGAATAACTATAAATTTTAGTTGTAATTGTAGCTAAACGATGTTATTCTAATACGGTACGTTTATTATTGTGGGAGGAGAAAAAAGGAAAATTCTCCATTTTAACCGCATCACGGAATCAAGGAGGTTTTGACCGTGGCAAAGAAAGTTATTAACGTAGTTAAGTTACAAATCCCAGCTGGTGCTGCTACCCCAGCTCCTCCAGTTGGTCCTGCTTTGGGTCAAGCTGGTATTAACATTGTTGGTTTTACTAAGGACTTCAATGCTAGAACTGCTGACCAAAAGGGCATGATTATCCCTGTAGTTATTACAGTATATGAAGATCGTTCATTCGAATTCATTACTAAGACTCCACCAGCACCAGTGCTTTTAAAGCAAGCTGCTAAGATCAAGAAGGCTTCAGGTGAACCTAACACCAAGAAGGTTGGTAAGGTAACCAAGGATCAAGTCAAGGAAATTGCTGAGACTAAGATGAAAGACCTTAACGCTGCTGATATTGAAGCTGCTATGCGCATGGTTGAAGGTACCGCTAGAAGTATGGGTATCGAAGTCGAAGACTAATCCTGTTAATTTTATTTAGTTAACACTTTAGGTGGGAGAGTTAGAGAAGCTCGTTTGACCACATATACAAGGAGGAAATCACATGCCAAAGCATGGTAAGAAATATTTAGATGCTGCCAAGAAGGTAGACTCAAATAAATTATACTCAGTAGCAGAAGCTATGAAACTTGTTAAGGAAACTTCATACGCTAACTTCGACGCTACAATTGATGTAGCTTACAACTTAAGCGTAGATCCTAAGCAAGCAGATCAACAAATTCGTGGTTCACTTGTTTTGCCAAATGGTACTGGTAAGACTCAAACCGTTGTAGTATTTGCTGAAGGTCCACAGGCTGATCAAGCTAAGGCTGCAGGTGCTGACTTTGTTGGTTCAGATGATTTAGTACAAAAGATCCAAGACGGTTGGTTGGACTTTGACGTTGTAGTTGCAACCCCAATGATGATGGCTAAGGTAGGTCGTTTGGGTCGTATCCTTGGACCTAAGGGCTTAATGCCAAACCCTAAGACTGGTACTGTAACTATGGACATCGAAAAGGCTGTTAAGAATGTTAAGGCAGGTCAAGTAGAATACCGTGTTGACCGTCAAGCAGCTATTCATACCCCAATTGGTAAGGTTTCATTCACTGAAGATCAATTAGTTGAAAACTTTGATGCTTTACGTGATGTTATCTTACGTGCACGTCCAGCTTCAGCTAAGGGTCAATACATCAAGAGTGTTGCTGTTTCAGCTACTTTTGGTCCTGGTATCAAGCTTGATCCATTAAACTTGGACTAATTTAAAAACTGATTAATAAAAAGTCTCGCACATGCGAGACTTTTTTTGTGCTTAAGAAAAACTTAACTTAATTAGAGCTGGGTAAGCGCTAGACGTGATTGACCTAGCATTTTTTTACATGGTATCATTAATTGTCTATATGAAATCGTATTCTATTTACTTAAGGAAAGTGTTAATGAAAAAACATTCTATTGGAAAAATATTAATTTTAGTGTTGTTGATGTTAGCCTGTGTAACTGGATGTGCTAAAGATAATTCTAAAATTACAATTGTTGGTTCTAGTGCATTACAGCTTCTAGCAGAGCAAGCTGGTAATGATTATCGGTTGACCCATCCAAGCAGCAACATTGTTGTTCAAGGTGGTGGATCAGGCACTGGATTGAGCCAAGTACAAGCTGGTGCTGTTCAGATTGGAACCTCTGATGTTTTTGCAGAGACTAAAAAGGGAATCGATGCAAAGAAGCTTAAAGACTATAAAGTCGCAGTTGTTGGTATTGTACCAATTATAAATAAAGGCGTCGGTGTTAAGAATGTCTCTATGAAACAACTACGACAAATTTTTACCGGTAAGCTAACTAATTGGAAACAACTTGGTGGAAAGAACGTTCCAATTATTGTCGTTAATCGGTCTAAAGGCAGTGGTACCAGAGACTCTTTTGAAGACATTGTTTTACATAAGCAAAAAGCTATTAAGTCTCAAGAGCAGGATTCAAATGGTGCGGTTAAAAAAATCGTTGATACGACGCCTGGAACAATTAGCTACATATCTTTCCCATATGCTAATGGTGACAATATTCAAAAACTTAGTATCGATGGTGTTAAGCCAACTAATAAGAACATTACTACTAATAAGTGGCAATTATGGGCTTATCAGCATATGTATACTAAAGGCAAACCAGACAAGAAGACAAATGCATTTATTAAGTATATGTTAGGTAAAAAGGTACAACATGATCTTGTACCTAAAATCGGTTATTTGAGTATTGATGATATGAAAGTAACTCGAGATAGTGATAATCGAGTTATCAAAGTAGGAAAATAATTTATGAATGATAAAGATAAATTAAAAGAAGTAGTTGATCAAGCTATTGCTGATCAGCAGGTCCCACACGTTAAATTAAAAAAGATGGGTCCGAGTAGCGTTGATATTGAGAAATTAACTAAGCCTTCTAAAGAAACTCATCAAGAGTATTGGGGTAAAGGATTAACTTATTTTGCTATTGGATTAATTATAGTATTAGTTGTATCCATTATTGGCTTTGTAGGTTATCACGGCCTCGCAACTTTTATTGATAATCATGTAAATGTCTTTCATTTCTTGACCTCAACTGATTGGGATCCTGGTGAAGGAAAGAATCACGTCGGTGCTGCAGTAATGATCGTTACTTCGTTTGCGGTAACGCTTTTAGCAGCTCTTGTAGCTACACCATTTGCGGTAGCCATTGCGCTCTACATGACAGAATACTCCTCTAAAAAAGGTGCTTCATTTTTACAATCAGTAACAGAATTATTGGTTGGTATTCCATCAGTTGTTTATGGTTTCTTAGGATTAACGATCATTATTCCTGTAATCAGAACATTATTTGGTGGAACAGGTTTTGGTATTTTAGCAGCTACTTTAGTTTTATTCGTCATGGTTTTACCAACTATTACTTCTTTAACTGTAGATAGTCTAAAAGCCGTACCTAGTCATTTCAGAAAAGCATCAATGGCATTAGGTGCAACTCATTGGCAAACTATTTACCATGTTGTCTTGCGTGTAGCAACTCCTAGAATTTTGACAGCGGTAATTTTTGGTATGGCTAGAGCATTTGGTGAAGCATTAGCCGTACAGATGGTTATTGGTAATGCAGTTCTTATGCCATACAATTTGGTTAGTCCATCCGCAACTTTGACTAGTCAATTGACCAGTCAAATGGGAAATACCGTTATGGGGACATTGCCTAACAATGCATTATGGTCATTAGCATTATTGCTTTTGATTATGTCATTAGTATTTAACTTCCTAGTTAAGTTAATTGGAAAGAGAGGCCAGAAATAAAGATGGATGCAAAAAAGAAAGATAAATTAGCAACCGCTGTTATCTACATCTTAGTTGGAATCGTTGTATTAATTCTGGCTGGTATTTTAGGTAATATTTTAATTACTGGTGTTCCTCATTTATCATGGCATTTCTTATCCTCAGAGGCTTCATCTTATCAAGCTGGTGGAGGGGTGCGAGATCAATTATTTAATTCATTATATCTATTGGTCTTAACTACTATTATTTCATTGCCAATTGCGCTAGGTGCTGCAATTTATTTGGCAGAATATGCTAAAGATAATTGGATTACCAATTTGATTCGTACGACTATCCAAATTTTGAGTTCTTTGCCTTCAATAGTAGTTGGGTTATTTGGCTATTTGCTTTTTGTAGTTCAATTTGGCTTAGGCTTTTCAATCATTTCTGGTGCTTTGGCTCTTACATTTTTTAATTTGCCTATTTTGACCAGTAACATTGAAGAAGCGATTAAAGGTGTGCCACAAGATCAACGTGAAGCTGGTTTAGCATTAGGATTATCTAATTGGAAAACCATTCGTGGTATTGTTTTGCCTGCAGCGCTTCCTGGTATTTTGACCGGTATCATTTTAAGTGCAGGACGAATTTTTGGTGAAGCAGCTGCATTAATTTATACTGCAGGTCAGAGTGGGTCAACCATTAATTATGCAGATTGGAATCCATTTAGTCCGACAAGCCCATTAAATGTAATGCGTCCAGCAGAAACTCTTGCCGTTCACATTTGGAAGGTTAATACAGAGGGGATTATTCCAGATGCAACTATTGTTTCTGCGGCTACATCTGCTTTGCTGGTGATTGTGGTAATTGTGTTTAATTTAGGTGCACGTTATTTGGGTAATAAATTGTACCGCAAGCTAACCGCAGCTAAATAAAGGTGATATGATGCAACAAGAATTAAAACAAAGCTACGTTAAGACTTTTGCCAAGGATGATTTAGAGCTTTCTACAAAGGATCTAAGTGTTTTGTATGGTGGAAAAGTACAAAAGCTTTTTGATGCTAGTTTACAGTTTAAGAAGAATACTATTACGGCCTTAATTGGAGCTTCAGGCTCTGGAAAATCTACTTTTTTACGATCACTTAATCGAATGAATGATCGAGTAGCAACGGTTAATGGCGAAATTTGGTTTCATGGCTTAGATGTGAATAAGCCTAACATTAATGTTTATGAATTAAGGAAAAATATTGGGATGGTTTTTCAACGTCCTAATCCATTCCCTAAGTCAATTAGAGAAAACATCGTCTATGCACTAAAGGCTGATGGGCAAACTAATAAAAATGAGCTCGACAAAATTGTAGAAGAAAGCTTGCGTGCTGCTGCTTTGTGGGATGAAGTAAAGGATAAATTGGATAAAAGTGCCTTGGCTTTATCTGGTGGACAACAGCAACGTTTATGTATTGCAAGAGCTTTGGCTGTTAAACCTGAAGTATTGCTTTTAGATGAGCCAGCTAGTGCACTAGATCCTGTTTCCACTTCAAAGCTAGAAGATACTTTAAAGCAGCTTAGAAGTAAATATACAATGATTATGGTAACTCACAATATGCAGCAGGCATCAAGAATTAGTGATTATACTGCATTCTTCCATTTAGGGCATGTAATTGAATATAATTCCACTGCGGATATTTTTACAAATCCTAAAGGAAAGATTACTGAAGATTATATTCAGGGAAGTTTTGGTTAAAATGACAACAATAATTTCAGCAAAAGATGTACATCTGAGTTACGGTGACTATGAGGCATTGCATGGCATCAATCTTAACTTTCAAGAAAAAGAATTGACTGCCTTGATTGGACCTTCAGGCTGTGGTAAATCAACGTTTTTACGTTGCTTGAACCGGATGAACGATGATATTGAAAATATTAAAATTACCGGTGATATCAAGTTCGAGGGACAAGACATTTATGGTCCTAAAATGGATCTAGTAGCCCTTCGTAAAGAAGTGGGCATGGTCTTCCAGCAGCCAGCACCATTCCCATTTTCTGTTTATGATAATGTGGCCTATGGTCTTAAACTCGCCGGTGTAAAGGATAAAGAATTAATCGATCAACGGGTTGAAGAAAGTCTCAAGCAGGCTGCTATTTGGAAAGAAACCAAGGATAATTTGAAGCGTAATGCGCAAGCCTTTTCCGGTGGTCAGCAGCAGAGAATCTGTATTGCACGTGCCTTAGCGGTTAGACCGAAAGTGGTTTTGCTAGATGAACCAACTAGTGCTTTGGATCCAATTTCAAGTAGCGAGATTGAAGAAACGTTGATGGAATTAAAACGCCAGTATACTTTCATCATGGTGACGCATAACCTGCAGCAAGCTGGGCGAATCTCCGATCAGACTGCCTTCTTAATGAACGGCGACTTGATCGAGGCCGGTCCAACTGAAGAAATGTTTATTGCACCTAAAAAGCAAATTACAAGTGATTACCTTAACGGTCGTTTTGGTTAAAATTTTGAGGTATTAAAGATGCACGAAATATTTTTAGATGAATTAAAGAAATTAAACACGCAATTTATGGAAATGGGTGTTTTTGTAAATGATCAAATCGATCAAGCCACTCGCGCATTTGTTGATCATGATAAGAAGACAGCTCAATCTATGGTTGATAATGAAGAAAAGATTCCTACTGAATCAATCGATATTCAAAAAAAGGCCTTGAAATTAATGGCCTTACAACAACCAGTAGCTACTGACTTCAGAGTAGTTATTAGTATTTTGAAGGCAACAACTGATTTGGAAAGAATCGGTGAAAATGCAATGAGTATTGCTCTTGAAACAATTCGCGTGAAGGGTAATCCGAGAATTCCTGAAGTTGAAGAGATCATTTCAAATATGACTCACAATGTTCGTCACATGCTTATTCAAATTTTGACGGCTTACGTACAAGATGATGAAAAGATGGCGCGAGAAGTTGCCAGTCGTGATGGCGTAATTGACCATGATTATGTTAGAGCACGAAAGTTAATTGTTGATGGTATTGAAGATGATCCATCTAGAGCAGTGGCATCATCTAGTTATTTTGTTGTAACTAGATTGTTAGAGCGAATTGGAGATCACATAGTTAATTTAGCTAGCTGGGTTGTTTACAAAACTACTGGTGAACTAGAAGAATTAACGAATCCAAGTGAGACTAAAACCATATAAATTGAAAGAGGAAAGCACAGCTTTTCTCTTTTTTTAATTATTTACGTTATTATTTTACTTTTACTTTATTTATGTTAAAGAGGGTGCCAGCTCCGTTGCTGTTTCAACTGTCTTCTTTGCAGTAAGTTGTATTTTCTGGATTTGGCTTTTGCCAATTATTGTTGGTGTATTTCACTAATTTATAAAGTAAAAGATAAGATCAACTGCAGTTGATCTTATTTTTTTGACTTATTTTTAATTTACTACTTGTTATTTCGACTTTTGCCTGCTATACTAAATAACTGTAAATTCTACCTAAGACTCGGGTGGCATGACGCCTCAAAATCCCGCCGAGGCCAGAAGATAATGAAGATTTTTATGCTCCATGTCTTTCGGCATGGAGTTTTTGCTTTAAAAGGCCTTATAGAATTTATCAATGTAATCATGGAGGTGAAATAATTTGAGTAAAGCTGCTATTGCTGAAAAGGAAAAGCTCGTTGATGCATTTGCTGAAGAACTTAAAGCTGCTAAGGCTATCTTGGTAATCAACTACCTTGGTTTAACTGTTGAAGAAGTTACTAACATGCGTAAGGAACTTCGTGATAACGACGTTAAGATGAAGGTTATCAAGAACACCTACTTGAGACGTGCTGCTGCTAAGGCTGGTATTGAAGGTCTTGATGATACTTTCGTAGGCCCAACTGCTGTTATCTATACTGATAACGCTGATGACATTACCGAACCTGCACGTATCGTTTCTAAGTACGAAGATGATTTCGACGTTATCGAAATCAAGGGTGGTATGCTTGAAGGCAAGTTGACTTCTAAGGATGAAATCAAAGAACTTGCTTCAATCCCAGGCCGCGAAGGTTTGCTTTCAATGCTTGTTTCTGTATTGCAAGCTCCTATCCGCGACTTCGCTTATGCTGTTAAGGCTGTTGCTGAATCTAAGGATGAAGACTCAGCTGAATAATAAAGAAATTATATTTAATATCTAAATTCTAATTTTTCGGAGGATACTTAAATGGCTTTAGATACTGATAAGATTATTGAAGAATTAAAGGGTGCTTCAATTCTTGAATTGAACGACCTTGTAAAGGCTATTGAAGACGAATTTGACGTTACTGCTGCTGCTCCAGTTGCTGCTGCAGGTGCTGCAGATGCAGGTGCTGCTAAGTCAGAATTCGATGTTGAATTGACTGAAGCTGGTCAAGAAAAGGTTAAGGTTATTAAGGCAGTTCGTGACATTACTGGTCTTGGCCTTAAGGACTCAAAGGACCTTGTTGATGGTGCTCCTAAGAACGTTAAGGAAGGCGTTTCAGAAGACGAAGCTAACGACATCAAGGCTAAGCTTGAAGAAGTTGGCGCAACTGTAACCCTTAAATAGTTACAGCCCAACTGGGCATTAAGAATAAGCTCTTTGCTATGTGCGAAGAGCTTATTTTTTTGTATAATAAATTTTATGATGATTGGTTTAGATAAAAAATTAACTCCCTATCAATGGGTAATGGCAATTTTGTCTATCATTTCTATTTTTTTAATTATTTTAGATTTTGCTGCTGTCATCAGTATAAATCAGCCAACCAGTAAATGGTTTTGGATAAACTGTGCTATTGTTTTATTTTTTGCAATAGATTATTTTTATCGCTTCTATGAAGCGGATGATAAAAAGCTGTATTTTAAAACCCACATTTATGATTTATTATCTATTATTCCAATAGGATTATTATTTGTGGGGTTAAATATTTTTAATTTATCAGGTTTAGTTTCTGATTTAAGATTGTTAAGATTGATTCGTCTTGCAGGCCTAATGGGAAAATTAAAAATAATTTTTCATACTAACGGTTTGCTGTATGTTGTCTTTTTTACTATTACCTTCTTATTAGTTGGTGCTGAGGCGTTTGCAATTACCGAGCATGTGTCATTAGATACTGCATTTTGGTGGGCTTTATCGACGGCATCAACGGTAGGATATGATGCAATATTTGGAAAAACTATTCCTCCTCATAGTATTGTGGGTAAATTTGTTACACTAGTTATTATGCTGTTAGGAATTGGTATAGTCGGAATGCTTACCTCATCAATTACTTCTTACTTAATGCGTAAAACTAATGGTGCAAATACACTACATACGCATGACGATATTGAATTAGTACTAAAAAAGCTTGATGATCTTGAGAAACAAAACAAAGATTTAGCTGATCAAAATAAGCAAATGCAAGCAGAAATTCAATCTTTAAAAAAGAGACGAGATGAAAATGAAGTAGAAAAATTTAAAGATTTGCTGGAAAAAAGAAAGGAAAAATAGGATGAGTACAGATAAAAATCAAATGTATTTTGCGACAGATCCAACGACTGCGCATGATGAACATGTGATTGATTATCATGTGGATAACATTGATTTGAAATTTACCACTGACGCTGGTGTTTTCTCAAAAATGCGCGTGGATTACGGCTCTGGCGTTTTGATCAAAGCCATGAAAGAAGTGACTTTTCCACAAGAAAATATTTTAGATGTGGGAACAGGATATGGTCCTATTGGATTATTTTCTGCAAAGTTTTGGCCTAGTCAAACTGTCGACATGGTTGATGTTAATGAGCGTGGTTTGAATTTGGCTAAACAGAATGCACAAGTAAATCACATTTCAAACGTAAATATTTATTCCTCTGATTGTTATGCACAGGTGGATAAGAAGTACGGCTTAGTTTTAACCAATCCGCCAATTAGAGCCGGTAAAAAAGTTGTCAGTGACATCATTACCGGTGCGAGCGATCATTTGGTTGATCAGGGCGTACTTTTAGTAGTTATTCAGAAAAAGCAAGGCGAACCTAGTGCACGTAAGTTGATGACTGCTACCTATGGAAATTGTGAGATTCTTACTAGAGATAAGGGATACTATATTTTGAAGTCCGTTAAGAGGGATAATAATGCTGTCTAGCGCTGATAAAAAGAAATATATGGAATTAGCCATAGATCAAGCTAAAGAGGCTGAGAAGCAAGGAGAGGTTCCTATCGGAGCAGTAGTAGTTGATCCCGAAGGAAAAGTAATAGGCACAGGCTATAATAGGCGGGAATTAGACGGAGATGCTACTCAACATGCTGAAATGATTGCTATCAAAGAAGCATGTCATAATTTGGGTATGTGGCGTTTAATCGATTGCAGTTTATTTGTCACGCTGGAGCCTTGTCCAATGTGTGCTGGTGCAATTATTAACTCGCGAATTAAGGATGTCTACTTTGGTGCACTTGATCCAAAAGCTGGAGCTTGTGGATCAGTTGTGGATTTGTTTGAAGTGGAAAAGTTTAATCACCATCCACATAGCATTCGTGGTTTATATCGTGATCAATGTGCTCAAATGCTGAAGGATTTCTTTCGTGCAATTCGAGAAAAACAAAAGGCCGAAAAATTAGCTAAAAAAGCAGAAAATAATTAAATTTTTAGGCTAGAAACTAGAAAAAAATTGCGAAATACGTTATGATACTTTGTGGGCAATGTTTGACCTCTGAATCGTGTCAGGACCGGAAGGTAGCAGCACTAAGGTTGTTCAGGCATGTGCCTTTTATTAGACAATTACAAACTCTTAACTCTTTTAAAGAGTTAGGAGTTTTTTTACTAGGGAAGAGAATTTATGGCTTATCAAGCGCTATATCGTAAATGGCGACCACGGACTTTTGATAGTGTGATTGGCCAAGAGTCAATTACTGATACTCTTAAAAATGCGATTAAAAGAGGCAAAGTATCCCATGCATTTTTATTTGCGGGACCTCGCGGTACAGGTAAAACCTCCTGTGCTAAAATTTTTGCTAAAGCGTTAAACTGTACTAATCTTCAAGATGGCGAACCTTGTAATGAATGTGCTAATTGTATAGCTGCAGATAAAGGTTCAATGCCTGATATTATGGAAATTGATGCGGCTTCTAACAATGGTGTAGATGAAATTCGTGAGATTCGCGATAAGGTAAAATATGCTCCAACAGAAGGAAAATATAAAGTCTACATTATTGACGAAGTTCATATGCTATCAATGGGTGCTTTTAATGCATTGCTTAAGACACTAGAAGAACCACCAGAACACGTTGTGTTTATTTTGGCGACAACCGAATTACAGAAGGTTCCAGCTACTATTATTTCAAGAACGCAACGCTATAACTTTAAACGCATTTCAAAAGATGATCTTGAGAAGAGAATGAAATATATTCTTGATCAGGAGAATATCAAATATGAAGATAAAGCTCTAGCTGTCATTGCACAAGTAGCAGATGGTGGGATGCGGGATGCGCTTAGTATCTTGGATCAGCTGCTTAGCTATGAGAAAGAAAGCGTCAATTATCAAGACGCTTTGGAAATTACAGGCTTTGCTGCAAAGGAAAATATTGAAAAAATATTGTTAGCATTGCTGGAGCAGAATCCAGAATCAGCTTTAAAATTAGCTCAAACTGAATTAGCGCAAGGGGCTAGTTCTAAAAACATTTTGGATGAATTGATTGAGATGGCAACTAAGAGTTTGATGTTGATCAAGGCGGGAGACGACAACCAGAGTACGTTTTTATCTGAAGATTTTGTACAAAAAATTAAGGATATACCTACAAATATATTCTATCGTCTGATTACTTTAGCAAATAAAGCACTGAATGATCTGCGTTACACTAATCAGCAACAAATTCCGCTTGAAGTATTTTTAGTAGAAGCTGGCAGCAAGCAAGAAGAGCAAGTAGCATCATCGACAGCTGCTCCGGTTCAAGCTGCTCCAGCTAAAGTTAATACTAATATGCAAGCAGAACTAGCTGCATTAAAAAAACAGGTAGTAGACTTAACGCAACAAATTAGTAAGCTGTCCAATAAGCCAATACTGGCTAAGGATCAAGTGTTCCATTTGGATACGGCTGTACCAAAGACGTCTCCTAAAATTACCAAAAAGACAATTGTTAAGGAAGTTAAAAAATCACCAAGAAAAATCAAAAAAACTACAGCAGAAAATCGAAAACAGGTTTATCATGTTCTTGAAAATGCAACCAAAGAAGATCTGACCGCTATTAAGAATGTATGGCCGGATTTACAATCTGTGTTAGAAGTTTCAGAGAAAGCATTATTAGATGTTCTTGAACCTGTGGCTGCTAGTCCAGACCAGGTTGTAATGAAGTGTAAGTATACTTTATGGTTTGAAAATGCTTCAGATGGTGACTTACTGGATAAGTTGACAGATTTGATTGAGAAATTTGCTAAGCATTCATATGGAATTGTGTTAGTCCCAGATGATGATTGGCTTGCTGTGAGAAAAGAATTTGTCGAAAGTCACAAGGAAGAACTGCTTGCTAAGAAAAAGCAACAGATTGAAAATAAAGAATCTAAAGAAAATTCTGAAATAGTGAATAAGGCTAAAGATCTCTTTGGGGATGCTGTAACGATTAAAGATTAAGGAGAAGAATTAAAATGAGTAGAAGACCTAACTTTGGCGGTATGGGCATGGGCGGAATGAACATGCAACAAATGATGAAGCAAGCAAAGAAGCTTCAAGCACAAATGGCCCAAGAACAAGAAAATATTACTGCACAAGAATTTACTGGTAAGTCAGCTGATGATCTTGTAGTAGCTACTTTTACAGGCGATCGTAAGCTTAAAGACATTAAGATCGATAAAGAAGCAATTGATCCAGATGATCCAGATATGCTTCAAGATTTAGTCATTGATGCTGTTAACAAAGGATTATCTCAAATTGATGAAGCAACTCAAGCAAGTTTAGGCAAGTACACGAAAGGTTTGATGTAATTGCAGTATCCATTACCAATAGCTCATTTGATTGATGCTTATATGAGGCTGCCTGGAGTAGGTGAAAAGACTGCCACTCGTTTGGCTTTTTATACAATGGATATGCCAGAAAAGGATGTTGAAGATTTTTCTAAAGCTTTAATTCAAGTGAAGAATGATATTCATCAATGTCCTATTTGTGGAAATATTACTGAAAAAGAAGTTTGTGATATTTGCTCCAATCCTAATCGTGATCAAACTACCATTATGGTTGTTGAACAACCTAAGGATTTGATGGCTTTTGAAGATATGGGTGAATATGATGGTCTTTATCATGTGCTTCACGGTGTTCTTTCTCCAATGGATGGAATTGGACCAGAAGAGATTAATATTAAGTCATTGATTACTCGTTTACAAAAAAATGATGATGTAAAAGAAGTAATTTTAGCTCTTAATTCAACTCCAGAAGGCGAATCAACTGCTATGTATATTAGCAAGTTAATTAAGCCAGCCGGAATTAAGGTTACTCGATTAGCAGCTGGCTTATCTGTGGGCAGTGATATTGAATATGCTAATTCCATTACTTTAAAGCGAGCAGTGCAAGGAAGAACGGCATTATAATGGCTAGAAGAAATAAAAATAAAATTAAAGAACTAGGTGATCAAAAGCTAGTAACTGAAATTGAAAAATTGCAGAATCAACTAGCTTTAGAACAAGATCTAGATCAAAATACTTTGGATTTATCAGATGATAATTATATTCAAGGTAGAATTTTAAAAGCAAAGTATACTTTTTTATATAATGAAGCCCGTCATCGAGGCACAAGATTTAGTGGTATCACTAATGCGATTATGCAGTAAAATTTAAGTCCCATTATGGGACTTTTTTAATTTTATAAATTAAAAATTGCTAGGGCTGTTAATCTATGTGAAACTTCTGTAAAATAGACCTATGGAGGATTTTATGAAAGGTTATTTTGTTAGTTTTGAAGGTCCTGATGGCGCAGGAAAAAGTACAGTTTTAAAAGAGGTTTTGGATAAGATTGGCCCTAAACTTAAGCCACAATATCTTGTGACTCGAGAACCCGGTGGATCAAAAATTGCAGAAAAAATTCGCGATATTATTTTGGATCCAGCAAATGATAAAATGGATGCCAAAACAGAGGCGCTTCTATATGCGGCTGCAAGAAGTCAACACGTAGAAGAAATAATTCGTCCAGCTCTTAGTGAAGGCAAGATTGTCTTTTCAGATCGTTTTGTTGATAGTTCACTAGCATATCAAGGAGAAGGCCGAGATTTAGGGATCAAAGAAGTTAAGCAAATTAATGATTTTGCGACAGGAAAATTAGATCCTGATTTGACTTTCTTTTTGGATATTGCTCCTGAAGTTGGTCTTAATCGAATTCAAAAACTTCGTCCAGGCCAAGAAGACCGGTTAGAACAAGAAAATATGGCTTTTCATAAAAAAGTTTATGCTGGATTTTTAAAAGTGAAGAATTTATATCCAGATCGTTTTGTAACAATTGATGCCAGTCAACCAATTGATGATGTCGTAAATCAAGTAATTGAAACTCTAGAAAAAAGATTGCCAGAGATATTTTAAGGATTGATTAAATGAAATTAGTAATTGCGATTGTACAAAAAGAAGATTCAAATAATCTACAAAGAGCATTTGTTAAAAGCAATTTCCGTGCTACTAAATTAGCAACTTCAGGCGGCTTTTTGAGTCAAGGTAACACCACATTTTTAGTGGGATGCAAAGATGAAGAAGTCGATGATGTACTAAAAGTAATTAAGAAAGAATCACGGGCAAGAGAAGAAATCGCAACACCACATATGATTTCTACAGGGTATGAAATAACTCAACCATTAAAGGTTACTGTAGGTGGTGCAATTTGTTTTGTTGTTCCAGTTGATAAGTTTAAGCGTTTTTAAATGATTGATATTTCTAATATAGGGACGAAGCAAGTCCAATTTTTACAAAGAGCATACCAGCAAAAGAAATTAGCCCATAGCTACTTATTCGTAGATAGCGATGAGAGTCGCGCACTTAATACGGCCTATTGGTTAGCTTGTTTATTTAATTGTACTGGTGAAAATAAACCGGATGGGACTTGTCAAAATTGTAAACAAATTTTATCTGGTAATCATCCAGATGTTCTATTAGTTGAACCTGAAGGTAAACAAACTTTGGGAATCGATCAAGTGCGGCCTTTAAAAGAAGAATTGGCTAAAAGTCCGGTTGAAAGTAGTCGGCGCTTTTTCTTTATTAATGAAGCTCAAAAAATGACCTTATCCGCAGCTAATGGTTTGCTTAACTTGCTAGAAGAGCCCGTTGCTCCTGTAGTTACAATTTTAATTACTAATAACAGTGATCAAATTTTACCAACAGTTCGATCTAGAACTCAGATTATCAATTTTGATAATGGCGAAAAGCCTACTGGAAAGACCGCATTGTTACTAGAAAATGGTTTTTCTAAGAGTGAAATTGAAGAACTGGGTAATCTTGATAAATTAGATCAGGCAATAAAATATTTCTACCAAGAAATGCTAGAACATAATAGTTTGGCTTTAGTTAGTGCACATAAGCTGTCGGAGAATGCTAAATTAGTATCAGAGCAGCGCTATATTTTGGTTAAGTTGAAGTTATTAGCAGAACATGATCTGTCTGATTCGCTTAAGCTAAATATAGCTGCACGAATGCTAGATAATTTGGTTGAAATAGATAAGATGCGTTTAAGCAATGTTAATTTTCGCAATTCTTTAGATTATCTTGCTTTAAATTGGAAGTAGGTGTTTTAAATTGGATCCATATTTAAAATTGCAGAGACTGAAGGAAACAACTGAAAATATGACTAAGACTATTGCTAGTCTTGAGAATGATATTTTAGATACTTTAAAAGAAAATACTGAATTAAAAGTAGAAAATCAGTTGCTTCATGAAAAATTAGATAAATTAACTGCAAATCAGCCTGCGCCGGAAACTAAGACGCAAAGTGGTTTAGAGTCATTAAAGAAGATTTATGATTCTGGTTACCATATTTGTAATATGTATTATGGCTCACATCGTGATCCTAGTGCAGATTGCATGTTTTGTCTTGATATTTTAGATAATTTTGGCGAAAAAAAAGGCATAAAGAAGGATGGCAGATAAATTGAAACGGCAAAGCAGTTATGCAAAAGATGAAGGTAAGTTATACCTGGTTCCTACACCTATTGGTAATTTAGAAGATATTACAATTAGAGCTAAAAAAGTTCTGACTGATGCAGATTACATTGCGGCTGAAGATACCAGAACTAGTGGAATTTTACTAGAAAAAATTGGCGTTCATAATCGCATGATTTCATTTCATAAATATAATTCTAAAGAACGTGCGCCAGAATTAATTAAATTAATGAAAGATGGTGCAGTAATTGCGGAAATAAGTGATGCCGGGATGCCGGTTATTTCTGATCCAGGATATATCTTGGTTCAAGAATGTATTAAAAATGATATTCCAGTGGTTCCTCTTCCAGGTCCGTCTGCTTTTGCGACCGCACTTATTGCTTCTGGTTTTGATGCGCAGCCATTTACCTATTACGGCTTTTTACCACGTAAAAGTTCTGAACAAAAACCCTACTTTGAACAAATGAATCAAGCTAAGGCCACATCTATCTTTTATGAGGCACCGCATCGTTTAGCTAAAACACTGAAAAATTTAGCTACTGTTTTACCTAAAGATCGTCAGATTGTAGCTGCACGTGAATTAACCAAAATTCATGAGGAATTTATCCGTGGTAGCGTTGAAGAAGTAACCGAATATTTTGCTCAAAATGCACCTCGTGGAGAATTCGTAATTTTGATTTCACCAAATACTGAGGCACCAAAACAATTGTCTTGGCCAGAACTGATTGATTTAGTCAATTCCTTAGTAGAAAAAGGCGAATCAAAGAAAGATGCGATTAAGCAAGTAGCTAAAGAGCACCATGTTTCTAAGAATGAGTTATATGATCAATATCATCAAAAATAAATTATGAAATATGCTGAAAACTACCAGATTGAATTTAGAGATTGTGATGAAAATCGTCGTCTAGAGTTGCCGGCTATGGTTGAATTATTGATGCAAGTTTCAGAACATCAATTAAGTAACAGCCATGCTGGTACAGATGATTTAATAAAAAGAGGATTAGGTTGGGTGGTTACTCAATATCATTTTGATATTAAGCGATTACCTGAAGCCGGTGATCAAGTCATTTTGAGTACTAATGCCAGTGGATACAATCGTTTTTTTGAATACCGTGATTTTGGTATTAGTGATTCTGAAGGGAATCCATTGGTTAGCGTAAAAAGCCAATGGGTCATGCTTGATCTTAAAAAGCGCCATTTAGTTCCTGCCGATGTAAAAATGATGGAAGATTGGGGCGTGCCATTACTGAAGAAAATGCCCCGTTTTCCTCGTTTGAGAGCACAAGATAATTATGAGAATAGAAGAAAATATCGGGCAAGATATGATGATTTAGATACTAATCATCATGTTACCAACAGTCATTATTTTAGTTGGTTTGTTGATATGTTAGATCGTGATTTCCTAAGAAATCATGTAGTGGAAACTATTGATATCAAGTTTGATAAAGAAGTACATTATGGCGACGAGATAATTTCTTGCATGAATTTAATACAAAATGATGCTACCAAATCCTATCATGCAGTTGAAACGAATGACGGAAATGAGCAGGCAGTCTGCGAATTGAAGTGGCGTGAGATATAATAAAAGACATGACAAATTGGTCATGTTTTTTTCATGATGAGGGAGGATGGATAAATAGATGAATACAAAAAAGATTTTACGTACAGATTTGCAACAGATGATTTTTTTGGGCATGATAGTCGCAATGAAAATTATTTTGGGGCAATTTTCATTTGGTCCAACTACGGTTAAAGTAGGCCTAGGCTTTATCGGTAGCGTATTATTAGCTTACTTTTTTGGTCCAGTTTGGGGCACAATTGGTGGTGGAATCAGTGACTTGGTCTCCTCTGCTATTTTTGGCAATCAAGGAGGCTTCTTTATTGGTTTTACTTTGACTGCAATGGTTGGGCCATTAATTTATGCATTATTTTTATACGATCATCCAGTTAAAGTGTGGCGAATTGTTGCTTCAACAATTTTAGTAACAATTATTGTGAATATCGGAATGAATACATTGTGGCTTCATCTGATGTACGGGATGAATTTTAACGCTGCTTTAGTTCAGCGATTGCCTAAAGAAATGATTATTCCTTGGGTGCAAATGGTTGTAATCTACGTTGTATTGCAAGCTGTTTCTCGTGTTAAAATAAAAAAGTAATTTAAGCAGAAAGAGAATAATATTAATGAAAATCTTAAGTGTTTCTACAGCTACTAATCATTTAAGCGTTGCCTTAAATGAAGATCAACAAGTTATTGTTGAGAAGAATGAGCGAGATGAACGTAATCATAGCGAACACCTTGATCCATTAATTGAAGAGATTTTAAAAGAAAATAAATTAACTTTAAACGATATAGACCGTTTTGCTGTAGCAATCGGACCAGGTTCATATACCGGGTTAAGAATTGGAATTACTACTGTTAAAATGTTTGCTAGCATTTTAAATAAAGAAGTAGTTGGTATTTCTACTTTGCAAGCTTTAGCTAAAGGGGTTAAAGAACCAGCTTTAGTAATTACCGGTTTAGATGCTAGAAATGATAATTATTTTGCTGCAGGATACATTAGTGGGGACATTCCTAAAAATGTAATTCCGGATGGTCATTACAATATCGACGTCTTGATTAAGGCTATTCAAGAATATGCAGCACAAAATAAGGTCGATAAGATTGTATTTGTTGGTTCTGGTCTTGAAAAGCAAGATGAAAAGATTAAAGCTTTGAATATCCCATATGAATATGGCACCGATGAGCAAAATGTGATTCATGCTGGCTTAATTGGTCAATTAGCAATTGATGCCCAACCAGTAGATCCAGATAAGTTATTGCCAAGATATTTGCGCAGAACGCAAGCAGAAGTAGATTGGCATAAGAAAACAGGAAAGCCATTCGAACCGGATAGTCATTATGTTGAAGAAGTTTAATCAGTTTTTTCATCAATCAGTTAATCAAATTGATATGAGTTTTACGCCATTTATTACCAATGTAAATGGCAAAATTTTGCAAGTAATGCAAGCTAATGATGATAATATTCCAGATCTATTAGTATTAGAGCAGCAGGTTTATTCTGGAAGAACCCCTTGGAACCAATTTTCTTTTGCAACCGAATTGAGAAAAAGAAATAATTCTCTTTATTTAGTGGTTTATCACGCCTCAAATTTGGTAGCATTCATTGGTGCAAGATTTAGTCCAGAAGAAACGCATATTACTAATATCGCTGTTTCTCCGCTTTATCAACATCAGCACATAGGTCATTATTTGATGGAAATGATGATCAATCGTGCTCGTGAGAATGACAGTGATTGCGTGACTTTAGAAGTACGTACGGATAATGAGATTGCTCAACGGTTATACCGCTCATTAGGATTTACAAGCAATTTTATTCGTAAAAATTATTATCAAGATACTCATACTGATGCAATAAATATGGTTTTATGGTTAAAGCCACATCAAATTAGAAGAAAGAAGTTTACGTTTTGAGTGAGAAAAAAGATATTCGCATTTTAGCTTATGAAAGTTCATGTGATGAAACTTCCACAGCTGTTATCAAAAATGGACGTGAAATTGAAAGTTTAATTGTGGCAACACAAATCAAGAGTCATCAAAGATTCGGTGGTGTAGTACCAGAAGTTGCCAGTCGTCACCATATTGAAGTTGTTAGCCAAATTACTAAAGAAGCTTTGAATGAAGCAAACTGTGGTTGGAAAGACATTGATGCTATTGCGGTTACTTATGGCCCAGGACTTGTCGGTGCGCTTTTGATCGGTGTTAGCGCAGCTAAGGCAGCCTCAATGGCTACTGGTATTCCTTTGATTGGTGTCGATCACATTATGGGTCACATTATGGCAGCGCAATTAAAGGATGAGATTGAATATCCTGCTTTGGCATTGCAAGTTTCTGGTGGACATACTGAAATTGTCTTGTTAAAAGATCCAGTTCATTTTGAAATTATCGGTGATACTCGTGATGATGCCGCTGGTGAAGCATACGACAAGATTGGCCGTGTACTTGGGGTAAATTATCCAGCAGGTAAGACCATTGATGCATGGGCTCACGAAGGAAAGGATACCTTTAACTTCCCACGTGCAATGATGGAAGATGATGACTATGATTTCTCATTCTCAGGACTCAAGTCAGCATTTATCAACACTTGCCACCATGCTGATCAAATTCATGAAAAGTTGAATAAATACGATTTGGCTGCCAGCTTCCAAGCTGCGGTAATTGATGTTTTAGCACATAAGACGATTCGTGCAATTAAGCAGTACAAGCCTAAGACCTTTATCATGGGTGGTGGAGTTGCTGCTAACCATGGTTTGCGTGATCGCATGAGTGCAGAAATTGCTAAACTACCTAAGGCAGATCAACCAAAGGTGATTTTACCAGATATCAAGCTTTGTGGTGATAACGCTGCGATGATTGGTGCTGCTGCATATAATCTTTATAATGATAATCAATTTGCGGATTTGACTTTGAATGCTGATCCATCACTTGAATTGCCATATGCTAAGAGCATGTTGAATTAAATAGAATAGATAAAAAATCCTAGAGAAAATCTAGGATTTTTTTATTATGTAATTACATATATGTTGACTTTTATTTAACTAGGCTATAATATCATATATGTAAGCAATATGTTATTACATAATAGAAGAGGCTTAAATTATGAAATACACTTTAGATGATTTTGCTAGATTAATCGATCACACTAATTTGCATGCTGACGCAACTGAAGCAGATATGAAGAAACTTTGTGATGAAGCTAAGAAATACCACTTCAAGATGGTCGCCATCAATCAGGTGCAATCCAAGTTCTGTTCAGAACAACTTAAGGGTACCGATATCGATACTGGTGCAGCCATTGCCTTTCCTTTAGGACAACAAACCATTGAATCCAAGGTCTTTGATACCAAAGATGCGATTAAAAATGGCGCTAATGAAATTGACTATGTCATTAATATCACCGAATTAAAGGCAAAGAACTATGACTACATCAAGCGTGAAATGCAAGAAATGGTTGCTGCTTGTCACGAACACAACATTCCATGTAAGGTAATTTTTGAAAATTGCTACCTAACTAAGGATGAAATTAAGAAGTTAGCTGAGATTGCTAAAGAAGTAAAACCAGACTTTATTAAGACTTCAACTGGCTTGGGTACTGGTGGTGCTAAGGTGGAAGATGTAAAGTTGATGAAGTCAGTAGTCGGTGATGACGTCAAAGTTAAGGCAGCTGGTGGTATTCGCAATAGCGACGACTTTTTAGCCATGGTGCGTGCCGGTGCTGATCGTATCGGTTGTTCTGCTGGTGTGAAGATTTACGAAGCTTTGAAGCGCCGGATGGAAGACGATCATGTTGATGGCATTGAGATTAATTGTTAGGAGTAAGAAATGAAATTAGGAATCGTTGGTAGTGGCCAAATTGTGCATGACTTTTTGTCAGCCTCTGATCAAATGCAAGATGTAGAATTAGTGGCAATTTCCACCTTAGCCAGATCAAAGTCAGTCGCAGAAAAATTAGCTGAGAAGTATCATATTCAGAAAGTTTACACAGATAACGAAGCAATGTTTGCCGATAGCGATATTGATACTGTTTATATTGGTGTACCTAATTCGCTGCATTTTCCAATTGCTAAACAAGCTTTAACAGCAGATAAAAATGTCATCTGTGAAAAGCCATTAGTTGAGACAAGCGAGCAGGTAAAAGAGCTTAAGAAGACCGCTGATAAACACCACGTTTTGCTCTTTGAAGCAATGACTGTTCTTTATCTGGAGAACTACTTCCACTTAAAAGAAGACTTGAAAAGAATCGGCAAGGTTCATGTCATAGCTTTGAATCTGACACAAATTTCTAGTCACTATGCGGACTTCTTAGCAGGTGTTCATATTCCTAAGTTTGATCGTAAAATGGGTGGCGGTGCTTTAATGGATATGAATATCTACAACATCAATTTCTGTGTCAGTTTATTTGGTCAGCCAAAGCAAATTTCATACTTACCAACAATTCAGCGTGGTACTGACACTTCCGGTATTCTGAATTTAACTTATGATGATAAGCAAGCTAGTTTAATTGCAGCCAAGGATGCAGTTGGACCAACTCGTTCTTATATTGAAGGCGAGAAGGGGTTAATCTACTTTGATGGACCATTAAATGTTCTGCCTGATTATTATGTTCAAATAGGAAAAGAAGAGCCAAAGCATTATAACTTCAATAAGTATGATCACCGCATGATTAGCGAGTTTAATTACTTTGCACGTAAGATCAAAGAACATGATCAGCAAGCGGCCGATGAAGCTGCAGAGCATAGCTTGAATGCGATTAGCGTATTAGAAAAAGCACAGGAGTTTTTGCCTCATGACTAAGGCGAAGTATCAAGAAATTGAAGAAATTTTGCGTAAGCAGATAACTGATGGCAGTTATCAAACCGGTGATCTGATTCCGAAAGAAGTAGAACTTGCAGCTAAATACGAAGTCTCTCGTCCAACGATTAGTCATGCTGTCCAGGGTTTGGTTAATCAGGGCTACTTAGAACGCCGTAAGCATGTTGGTACAATTGTTAAGCAGACTAAAATTGCCCAGGAATTTACTCATGTCATTCAAAGCTATGATTGTGAAATGAAGCAAAAAGGTTTAACTGCTCAGACTCAAGTTCTTTACTTTAAAAAAGCAAAGTCTACAGAAGAGGTAAGGCAAGCTTTAAAGTTGAAGGCGAACGATGAAGTCTACAAGTTAACGCGTTTACGTTCGGCTGATGGTAGTCCTAATGTAGTAGTGACAACATATTTACCTGTAAAATATTTAACTGATTTAGGGCAAATTGATTTTTCAACGCACTCACTTTATCAAGAACTGAGCAAAAGAGATTTGTCGGTGATTCATGTCAAGCGTAAGCTGGAAGTTAAGGCTGCCAATGAGATAACAGCTGATTTATTAGATATTGCAGAAAATGATCCGGTCTTTTATTTCCACACTTATGGTTACACTAAGAAGGAAATTCCGATCGAATATTCTATTGCCACATATCGCGGGGATGAAAATTATTTCTTAATCGATTTAAAAAAATAGAATAAAACCCGGATTTAAAAATGAAGTGCAACACTAAGTGTTAAACAAAAAGGCCATGAAGACCTAAACTTGAAGTGACGAAAAATCAAGAAAGGAAGATCTTCATGACCAATTCAAATTCTAGCATTTCTAAGCACTATCATCAATTAACCAGCGTACAACGTAAGTGTCAATGTTTTTGCGGTAGCCTAAAAACCATTAGTCTGACCTTAATTCCTTAATATTTTATGTGGTTTAACATTCGATTGAATTTACTTAAATAACTTCCGCCAGCAACTTCTGTTGTTAACGCTCCATGTTGAATTTCAATGTGCGTTTCATGACGCCGCTTTAAGCTATCTCTAGCTGCTGCCTGTAGTTTCTTGCGGTCTAAACTGATCAACTTACCTGTCTCAAAGTTACTATTGAGCCATTGCTCTAAGTCGTGATTCTTGATGCAGGTCAATATTCTGAGCATGCCTTCTGCGCCAGCTTTAGACCAGTATTTGCCTTGTCCCTTAACCCGATAAGTGTACTTACGGTGATTACTCTCACAGCTACCGATTGCTTTAGTAACCTTTAAATTACGCATTTTGAACGGCTTGATATCGTCCCAGTGGCTATCAATATAACTGCGAAGTCGGGCGAGATGCTCATAGTTTTGCGCAGTATCTAGCTCATCAAATAGTTTACTTTCAACCGTATTCAAGATTGTATTCACTAAGTCGCGGTCGTACTTAAACTCTAAGGCATAGATTAATTTACCCTGTAGTTCTTGGACAAAGCAAAGACGATCTTTAATCTTCTTGTTCAGATGGAAAACGTCTAAAAAGTGCTCATGTTTACTGCAATGACCAACAATTTCGCCAAAGTCTTTTTTAGTATAACCAGCACCGCCATCGGCATTACTGATAATCAAAGTGTCAGTTAAATCATAAGTGTTAGCTAAATATTCTTTAGCTTCATTCAAAGCATCCAAACGGCTTAACGATACAAATTCCTTGGCATTAACTCGCTCTCTGCGTCATTACGAATACCTTCACAAATCTGATAGCGATGAAACTCTAACCGTCCTTGAGTGCCTTTAATCATGACGCCATCGCCTTCAAGATACAGTACTGACACTTTTTTCTTTGAAGTTTGCGCATCATAACGACTATCGGATTCTTGTTGTTCTTTGATCTTTTGACCAGCAGCTTTGACCAGATTACCTACTTGAGCATGACTAATATTAAAACCTGAAAGGCAATTAACAGCTAAGGCAGTATTGCGATAAGTGGTAACACTACTTACTTCTAAAATATTTCTGACAGCTAAAACACTGTAATGCTTATATTTATCAAAGCCCAATAATTCATCTAACGGATAGCGGCTTTCTGTACCAGCTTTCACATACCTTCTTCTAGAATAAGTTACTTCACCAAAAGCTATATTAATTGAACGTTGATTCTTCTTTTCAATCTGGTAGCCTTGATTCTTCATTGATTCACTTAGCTCTTGATCAACTTGTTCCAAGGCTAAAGCCATTAAGTTTCTAATCAAATTAAGAAAGAAGACTACTAAAGCTTTTTCACGTTTAATAATATTAGTTTCAGACTTTAAAATACCTACGATTTCAGTTACAATTAAATTCATAAAAGACCAGTTTCTAATATGTTTTTTTGCTTAACATCAGACTACTGGTCTTTTTGTTTTGGAGTCAAGTCCTAAATTGGATTTGGCTCCTTTTTAATTTGTAACTAAGCGTCACCGCAAACTATTTTACACTTAGGAATAATAAAATCCGTTACTTAATATAGCCATAAACACAAAAAAGACTACCACATATTGTGGAAGTCTTTAGATATGTTATTCAAAATTATCCATTTCTTCGATTGCCTTTTCCCAAGCGTTATTTGCATCATCTAGCTGTTTTTGAACATCAGATAATTGCTCTTGAAGTGGTCCAAGCTTATCAAAATTGGAAGCAATATCAGGATTTGCCATTTCATTTTGAATACTTTGTTCTTGTTCTTCTAATTCTTCAATCTTTTGTTCAGCTTGGTCAATTGCGCGCTGCAATTTTCTCTTTTGTGAATCACGCTGTTTTTGTTCTTGGTAAGAAAGCTTTTGCTGGCTGACTTGTTTAGTAGGTTGAACTTCTGTTGAAGATGAGGCAGCTATTTCTTGCTTTGCTTTTTCATCAAGATAGTAAGAATAATTACCATTATATATCTTGGCGTGACTATTTCTAACAGAAACAATTTTATTAGCTAATTGATTAATGAAGTAACGGTCGTGAGAAACGAAGAGCAAAGTGCCATTGAAGTCTTTTAGTGCTTTTTCAAGCACTTCTTTTGCTTCAATATCCAAGTGGTTGGTAGGTTCGTCCATCAACAAGAAGTTATCGTGTTCAAGAGAAAGAACTGTTAAAGTTAATCTGGCTTTTTGACCACCGGATAGTTGTCCGACAGTTTTATCAATATCTTTAGCAGTAAAAAGAAAACTGGCCAAGATTGAACGAACATCACGTTCTGGCATTGTCTTATGACGATCCCAAACAGTGTCCAAAACGGTCTTAGAAGGATCAAGTCTTTGCAATTCCTGATCATAATACCCGATGTCTAAAGATGCGCCGTATTTAATGGAACCACCTTTAGGCTGCAATTGTTTCATAATGGTTTTAAGTAATGTAGATTTACCGATACCATTTGGTCCAATAATAGCTACACGATCACCTTTATTAATTTGGAAGGAAATATCACTAACCATTGTTTTGTCTGGATAACCAATAGTTAAATCGTTAAGAATTAAAACTTCCTTACCAGAAGGTCGCTCGCTATTAAAGTGAATTCGAACCTTGTTCTTATGCTTTGGTGGCTTGATTCGTTCGATTTTTTCAAGCTTTTTACGACGACTCTGAGCACGTTTGGTAGTAGTAGCTCTTACTAAATTCTTTTGAATAAATTCTTCGTCTTTTTTGATCTCGGCCTGTTGCTTTTCATATGCTGCTTCTTGATCTTTATCACGTTGTTCACGCTGCATTACGTAAGCAGAATAATTACCCTTAAATGGAGTTAATTTACCAAATTGCAATTCGAAGATTTGAGTTGCCAAATGATCTAAGAAGTACTGGTCGTGGGATACAACCAAAATTGCACCGCTATAGTTCTTCAAAAAGCCTTCCAACCAATCAAGCGTATCCAAGTCAAGGTAGTTAGTAGGTTCGTCTAGCAAAAGCAATGCGGGCTTACGCAGAAGCAACTTTACGAAAGCTAATCTAGTCTTTTCACCGCCAGAAAGGCTGCCAATCTTCTTTTGCCAAGTATTTTCTGGAAACTTGAAACCATTCAAGATACTCTTAATATCTGATTGGTAGGTATAACCACCTTTTTGTTCAAAAGCAAATTGCTTTTGGTCATATTGCTTAAGCAGTTCCTGGTCTTCGGGATGTTCCGCAATTTGTTCTTGCATGTGAGTTAAACTTTTTGCTTCCTTTATTAAGGGTGCAAAAACAGATTCCATTTCATCCCAAATGGTCTTGTCTTCGTTTAATGCATTTTCCTGAGCAATGTAACCTACATCAATGCCCTTGTTAACAGTGAATTCACCGTGAGTTGGTTCTTGCTCGCCTGTCATAATTTTTAATAGGGTAGTTTTACCGACCCCGTTGGGACCAACTAAACCGATTCGGGCATTAGAATCGATTGAAAAAGTAACATTTTTAAATAAAGTGTTGGCACCAAATTGTTGTTCTAAATCGTGTCCTTGTGCAATAATCATAATTTTTCACCTAACCATTATTCTACCATATGGTAGAAAGTGATCGAATACTAAATACATGTGAAAAATAATCTTTGTGAAAAATATATTTGGACAAACACCCTGTTAACAGGTATGATAGATATGCTTGATTGTGCATTCACAAACATGAAATACAGTTGGGGGCTTCTATTATGGATAGAATAAAAATTCCAAAAGCAACAGCAAAAAGACTACCTTTATATTATCGTTATTTGATCATTTTAAATGAAGAAGGCAAGGATAAGGTTTCTTCCACTGAACTATCTGAGGCAGTTCAAGTTGATAGTGCTTCGATTAGAAGAGATTTCTCATATTTTGGTGCTTTAGGTAAGCGCGGATATGGTTATGATGTAAAGAATTTGCTGAGCTTTTTCAAAAAGATTTTAAATCAAGATACATTGACAAACGTTGCTTTAGTTGGTGTTGGTAACTTGGGAAGAGCGTTACTTAATTACAATTTTAAGCGAAGCAACAATATTAGAATTTCTTGTGCTTTTGATATTAATAAAAAAATTACAGGTCGTATCCTAAGCGGCGTTCCTGTTTACGATATGAAAGATTTAAAGCAGCAATTAAGTGATCAACAAATTTCAATTGCTATTTTAACTGTTCCTTCAACCGCTGCCCAAAAGACTACTGATGAAATGGTAGATGCGGGAGTTAAGGGAATTATGAACTTTACACCGATTAGATTATCTGCTCCTGCAAGTGTAAGAGTGCAAAATGTAGATTTGGCAACAGAATTGCAAACATTGATTTACTTTTTAGATTCTGAAAAGCAAAAGAACGATGAATTATAATCTTAAAAGACTACTTTTCTAAATGAAAGGTAGTCTTTTTTTACCTCTTAGTCATGAAAATTGACCACTTAGTCTAAATAGCTAGTTTTCACGCAAGATTCTTGGTTTAATATAGTTAAGTCGAAGGGAGGGATGAAGCTTGAAGGTAAAATTAAATATTGATCCTAATCAAAAGGAGACAGAAATAGTTATTAATGCTTCGGAATTAACGCCAGAAATTGAACAATTGTATCATGCCTTGCAGAAACAAACGCCTAATCTTGAGCAGATCGAAGCTATCAAAGATGATGTCTCTTATTATTTGAATTTAAGCGACATCCTTTTCTTTGAAACTGACAGTAAGATCGTCATGGCTCATACGACGAAAAATGCTTATCAAGTTAAATACAAATTGTATGAGTTAGAAGATATATTGGGCGGCAATTTTATGCGAGTAGCTAAATCTACTATTTTGAATTTGGATAAAATATATGCCATTACACGTTCGATTTCTAACTGTCAGATTAAATTTGAAGAATCATATAAAACGGTCTATGTATCGCGGCATTATTATCGTGATTTGCGTAATCGTTTAGAAGAAAGAAGGAATTTTCAATGAGAGGTAAATTGGGACGAGCTTTTTGGGGCATCTTCTTTATTGCCTGTGCATTGTTTGTAGTTTTAAACCAAATGGGGATTTGGACTTACAGACTAGGGTTCTGGGCTGCGATTGGGACAGTGATTTTTGCAATCAGTTTATTAGATGGATTAATTAATCGTCGGATCACTGAGAGTGTCTTTTCCGTTGCGTTCATTTTAATGATTTTCGCTGAACCACTACATATTACTCGGTTGGTACCGTGGACTATTTTACTTGCAGCAGTCCTAATTTCAATTGGATTGGGGATTATTTTTCGCAATCGATTTCATACGGTGGTTTATGCAAATAAGAAAATTAAAAACTTTAGGGACAAAAGAGAAAATCTTACAGATCATATCTTTACTGATACAGTAAGCAAAGAACAAGGTTCTCATGTAGTAGTTGATCAAACTATGTCAGACACTTCTCGTTATATTCATTCTAAAGCACTAGAGACAATTGATGTGAATGCTAAAATGAGTGATGTTAACTTATACTTAGATGATGCTCAGGCAGCAAATGAAACAGTGACAATGAATGTCAATATAACAATGACAGATTTGACGATCTATTTACCATTATCATGGCAGGTAGAAAGCAACATGGCATCTACTTTCATGTCAGGTGATTTTGAAATTGATGGTACGTCTAACGGTGGTGGACCAACTTTAATTATTCAAGGTCGTTCGAGCATGAGTGATATCAAAATAGAATATGTCTAAAAAATAAGGCTTGGAAATCTCCAAGCCTTATTTTCATGCGGTTGTTAAACTTTTAATTAATTTAACAGGTAAGATGTAATGCTTTTTGTTAAGTTCTTTATTAGGATCGCTAATTCTTTGAAGCAAAAGTTTAACTAACAAAATAGCTATATCATTGATGGGTTGAGCAATTGTTGATAATTCAGAATGGTAAGTTTGAATTTGTTTAGTACCATCAAAGCCAATTACTTTTAAATCTTCAGGTACTTTTAATCCTAACTTTCGTGCTTCTTGTAAAACTAAGATTGCGGTTAAATCATCTGTGCAAACAACACCATCAGGATGATCATTTTGCAGCATTTCGTGAATAGTTATATTCTTCAATAATGTAGAATCAGAAAATGCTACTGAACAAATGTGGGGAGTAAAATTTAAATTTTCTGCTTCGTTTAAATAGGCCTTTAATCGTTGGTCTGTAGGGTTACCTTTTAATTGTTTATTTCCTAAAAAGAAAATTTTATGACAACCACTTTGAATTAAATCATGTACTGCTAATTTGATTCCTTGATAATTATCACAACTGACAATAGGTACATTTTCGGATAATTTACGATCAAAAGAAACAATCGGCAATCCTAATTCTTGATATTCTTCGATTCCTAAATTATGAGCTCCGGCAATAATACCATCAACCTGGTTGGCTAAGAGCATTTTTAGGTAGGCACGTTCTTTTTCTTTATCTCTTTGAGCATTACAAAGGATTATCTTATATCCCTTTTCAAATAAAATGTTTTCGATATCTTGTATTAGTTCCGCAAAAAATGGATTGGTTATTTCTGGGAAAATCAATCCAATTAATTTCATTTTTTTGCCTTGAAGTGATCGAGCAAGGGAATTAGGTTGATAATTTAATTCTTTCATAGCTGTGAAAACTTTATGTTTGGTTTTATCGCTTAAATAGCCATGATTATTAATTACTCGAGAGACAGTTGTTACTGAAACACCAGCTTTTTGTGCAACATCTGTCAATTTTACTGCCATAATATCACCTTATTAAAGGATCGTTTCCATATTGTAGAAAGTTCCTTGATAATTTGTATCTTGATCAAATTTAATTCGTTGGTTAACTGGATCAGTGAAAAATCTGCCAGTTAGAACATGTTCGCCATCGTTAACGAAGATTTCTACTAATGAGTGATCGACAAAAATATCAAGTTTTAAGTCTTCGTGTGGAGTAAAGCTAGTAAATCTAGTGGTGCCATAATCAACTGCTACTTTCTTCCCAGCCTGAGCACGATCCAAAGTTAATTTTCCATCGTTGGTATCAAACTTGATTTGCAAGCTTTCGCTTAAATTATCGTTAGCAGCAAGGTGCAAAGTGCCAGTTTGGTTAGCTGAAATATTTAACTTTAATTCATATTGGCCAGTAGTATTTTCTTTTATTGTCTTACCACTAACTTTTTCTTCATTTCTGCGTAATGACTTGATAGTTTCAACTGGTTCTTGAATTAGTTTGCCATCATGAATACTCAACTTCTTAACTTGGCTTAAGCAGTTAGCCCAATTTTCATCATCGGTTGGGTAAGTGGTATCAGGCAAACCAACCCAGCTAACTTCGTATGCAGTACCATCAGGGGCGTTAAATGCTTGTGTAGCATAAACATCGAAGCCTTCATCGAGGTTGTGTAAAGGACCTGGGTTGATTAAACCGTGATTTTCAAAATCAATGTCATCGGCAATTACATACATGTTAGGGTAAATATCATCATAGTCTGCAATCTTTTTATCTAAACCTTGAGGGCAGAAAATGACTACGACTTTACCGCCGACGCGAACAATGTTAGGACATTCAATCATGTAGCCTAAATCGTGATCTGATAAGTTTAAGAAGCCTAATTCTTCCCAATTCTTAAGATCCTTAGATTTCCAAACATCAATGTGACCGTGTTTTTCAGCTTTGTCTTGTGCACCTAAAATCGCATAGTAAGTGTCATTTTCCTTAAGAATTTGAGGATCGCGGAAATGTTCAGTGATGTGATCAGGATTCTTGAATAAAACAGTTTTGTCTTTGACGACACCATCTTTATCCATCCAAGCACCAATTTGGTAAGGAGTGCGAACCCAGTTTTCATCACGGTGATTACCTGTGTACATTAAGAATAATTTGCCGTCGATTTCACGAGCAGAACCTGAGTAGGCACCGTGTGAATCTGCCATGCTGTCAGGCTTAACAGCTAAGCCGAGATTGATCCAGTGAACTAAGTCTTGAGACTTGAAGTGGACCCATGATTTTAAACCGTGAACAGCACCAAATGGATATGATTGATAAAACAGGTGATATTCACCATTAAAATAAGAAAATCCATTTGGATCATTAACTAAACCTGAAATAGGGTGTAAATGGTAATGCATTTGATAAGCGGAATTTGCGGCCTCCGCTTGTAAGTCAAGTAAGGTCTCTGCATCCCATTTACTATAAGGTAAATAACGTTTTTCTCTTGTCCATTCCATAATTTTGCCTCCGTGTAAGCGTTATCTTTCATTTGTATTTTAGTAGATAATAAAAAATGTGTCAAACGTTTATCATATTTTATATCAGCAAAATTGGCTTATTAAGTCATAAGTCTGTAAAATAAATAAATAAATTGCTGTCAAACGATTGACATATTTCATGAATGCGTTATCATAGTTAGTGAATTGAGAATAAAACGTTTACATAGGAGGAAACAAATATGGACCACAAAAAGGTGGCTGAACGAGTAATTAAAGATGTGGGCCGCGATAATATTATTGCTGGTGCACACTGTGCTACTCGTTTGCGTTTAGTTTTAAAAGATGATTCAAAGGTTGACCAAAAGGCATTGGATAATGATCCAGATGTTAAAGGTACTTTTAAGACCAATGGTCAATATCAAGTAATCATTGGGCCAGGAGATGTTAATGATGTTTATGATGAATTCATTAAGATCACTGGCTTGAAAGAATTATCAACCGATGATTTGAAGAGGGTTGCTGCAGAAGGTAAAAAGAAGAATCCAGTAATGGATTTCATTAAACTTTTGTCTGACATCTTTGTTCCAATCATTCCAGCCTTAGTTGCTGGTGGTTTGTTGATGGCTTTGAACAACTTCTTGACTTCACCAGGACTATTTGGTTCTAAGTCAGTTGTTCAAATGGCACCTAATATTGCCGGCCTTTCTAACATGATCCAAGTCATGTCAGCTGCTCCATTTATCTTTATGCCAATTCTGGTAGGTATGTCGGCGGCTAAAAGGTTTGGAGCTAACCAATTCTTGGGTGCTGCAATCGGTATGATTATGACCACACCTAACTTGGGTGGTGCTACTAAGTTCTGGGATATCTTTGGTTTACATGTTGCACAAACTAACTACCAATACCAAGTTATTCCTGTCTTAGTATCAGTTTGGGTATTATCAATTTTGGAAAAGAGATTCCACAAATGGCTTCCATCTGCAGTTGACTTTACCTTTACACCACTTCTTTCAATTATGATTACTGGTTTCCTTACTTTTGTAATTATTGGACCAGTCTTCAAGGGTATCTCAGACGCTATTACTAATGCAATCGTATGGCTTTACAACACTACTGGTGCCTTTGGTATGGGTGTCTTTGGTTTGACTTATTCAGCAATTGTTACTACTGGTCTTCACCAAAGTTTCCCAGCTGTTGAAACTCAACTTTTGGCAGCATTTGCTAAGAATCCAGCAAGTTCTGGTGACTTTATCTTTGTTACCGCATGTATGGCTAACGTTGCTCAAGGTGCCGCAACCTTCGCAGTTTACTTCTTGACTAAGAACAAGAAGATGAAGGGGTTGGCAAGTTCATCAGGTGTATCTGCACTTCTTGGTATTACTGAACCAGCATTGTTCGGTGTTAACTTGAAGTACAAGTTCCCATTCTTCTGTGCTTTGATCGGTTCAGGTGTTGCTGCCGCATTTGCTGGTGCAATGCACGTAACTGCAGCTGCCCTTGGTTCAGCTGGTTTCCTTGGATTCCTTTCAATTTATCCAAAGACTATTCCAATGTGGATTGTTTCTGTAGCAATCAGTTTTGTAGTTGCCTTTGTCTTAACTTACGTTTACGGTAAGGGTCACTTGAAGGAAGAAGTTGCTGAACAAGATGTTCCAGTAAACGATGCAGATGATTACGCTGAAGAAAATCAAAAGGCAGAAAAGCTCGGTAAGGAGGAATTATCATTAAAGGATGAAGTTATTGCTTCACCAGTTGATGGTACTCCAGAAAGCTTAACTAAGGTTAACGATCAAGTATTCTCAGCTAAGTTAATGGGTGACGGTGCTGCTGTTATCCCTAGTGACGGTACAATTTACTCACCAGTTACTGGTACTGTAACTATTGCTTACGAAACTAAGCACGCATACGGTATTAAGTCAGATGACGGTGCTGAAGTATTGATTCACATCGGTCTTGATACTGTAAACCTTAAGGGTGAACACTTCGAAAGCTTTGTAAAACAAGGTCAAAGAGTTGAAAAGGGCGATAAGCTTGGTACAGTTGACCTTGATGCTGTGAAGAAAGCAGGTTACGACACTACTGTCATGGTAGTAATTACTAACACTGCTAACTACGCAAATGTTCAACGCATTACCGACGCTGGCGACAAACACGGTGATAATTTGATCGCTGTCACAGCTCATAATTAATCATTAACTTATATAACTTACACTTCTCTAGAAAACAAAAAAGTTAAAAAGATAGATAAAATAAAGAAGACACTAAGAAAGATTATTTCTTGGTGTCTTTTTGTGTAATTAATATGTGAATGAACGAAATATGTTATAATTTAAGTAAAGAAAAAAGAAGACACAAAGGTCTCCTTTGCAGCCCGCTTTAAGAGCGGTGGCTAAAAATTATAAGATTGACGAACGTCTACTCAAATAACCTGCCAAAGTTATTGAATTGAGCGGCGTTTTATTTTTTGTCGTGATGATCGATGTAGGTCAGCAAAGCCAACACAAACATCCCAAACAAGAGCATCAAAGAAATGCAATCGTAAACCGACATGGTTGAACCCTTTCTCTAGTTTATTGACCATAGACCTCACCTCCGGGAGGTAAAACAACCACCGCTCATAAAACTTTCTGCGGAAATAATTATATCGAAAGCTAGTTCGTAAAGGAAGACGAACTAGCAAAAAAGCTCGCGTATGCGGGCTTTTTTAAGTAAGGCTTTGATAACATTCTAAAATCTTAGCAGAATAGTTATTTAGCATGAATGTGGAATTTAAGTTGTTGACTCTATCTAAGCCAACTACAAAGGATTTTAATGCTGATTGATAATCTTTTTGTTTCAAAAAAATACATCCCTGTTGATAGCGAATTACGTTTAAATTCTCAGATTCGGCATCTCTACATGAAAGAATTTGTTTATTAACGATTTCAAATAATCGGCTTGCTTCTTTAGTTTTATGTAATTCAGCGTAAATTACACCTAATGAATTAATTAAAAGAAATTCAATAGAATTTTTAGGACGTAAATGATCAATATCAATATTCATAGAGTATGTGATTGCCAATTCAAAATAATGCTGACAATCTAAAAGGTCGTGCTCACTCTGATAAACTGCACAACCATAATAGTAATAATAGTTCTGAAAATCTTGATCATTGTTTAAAGAAGAAATGATAGGTTGTTGACTAAGGTATTTAATTAATTCTCTGTATTTGTGCTTACTACATAAATCAAAAGCTGTATCTGTAAGTGTAGAATTATTAAAAGGCAATTTCTCTTTAAGAAAATTCTGATCAATTGACAAATTGAGCTTTTGGTAGAGTGCAAGAAAAATAGCGGTATTAGGAATATAATCGCCATGTTCGATACTACTAATCATTGCTTTAGAACAAATTCCTGCGGCTAATTCTTTTTGTGAAATATTTTGTTTTAATCTTTCTCGCTTGATAGTTTTGCCTATCTTTTTTGAGACTAATTCTTCAAAGTTATTCATAGTGAAATAACTATATCATATTAATCAATGAAAGAAATTAAATTTCTGCCTCGGCTGGGATTATTTTGTTGAAAAATTATTGCACTCTGAAAATCTTGGTAAGAGAAGGTTCTATTAATAGGGATGAATAGTCTTTTTTCTTGAATCTCATTCATTAAAAATTGATAATCCTTCGGTAAAGCGGGACGACTGATGAATTGCATTCCAGGAGTGTTCTTCTGTGCAACGGTAATTATTTCATCACCATGTGCAAAATGCTTGAATAATTTTTCATTAATTGCAGGCCCAGCAAGGTCAATAATAAGACGAGAGTTAGTTCGTATATTTGGAGCAATCTCGATATTGTATTCATCCAATCTTTCGTTTAAATAAGTTTTTGAGATGGCTCTTACATGAGGGATGAAATTTATATCAGTATGTCTCGTTAATAATTGCATTAGAACTAAACCAGTTACTGAGTCAGCACCGTAGATTAGTACTTGCTTATCTTTTTGTTTAATTATTTTAAATAAAGTCAATGCTAAGTCAGCTCCGCCAACTAAAGCAGTAGCTTCTTTGAGAGCAACATTATCAGGGATAGGAATAACAAGTGGTGGAATATTAGAGATGATTTTTTCTTGAAAGGTTCCCCAAGGATTAAGGACTAAGACTTTTTGATGAAGAAGGGAGTTAGATCTTAAAGAACCAACTCTAGTAACAGCCCCGGTTCCACCGTATCCCATAATTTGTGGTGATGTTGTTGTAATAGTTCCATTAAGCTTGAGTAGATCATACCTAAGTAATGGCGCATATTTTGTTTCAATTTCTAAAGAAATAGGGGAGAATGTTGGCATTTGAATATCAGTTAATTTTGCTTGATTAAGAGCTGATTGAATAATAGCTTTCATAGATTTGTATCCTTTCAAAAATAATTGAAGAAAGAATACAAGATTTAGATTATTTTGAAAAATAAGAATACTGATATTGGATTGATGTAGTTATATTTTAGATTATCTATTTATAAATCTAATTAACTTTAATCTCTTGCCAATTTGACTAAAAGATTCCAACTAATTGGATTTTTACACTGAAATAGAGTAAAGATGGGAGTTAATTAAATTTTGATTATTAGTAGTGTTACACCTTAACAACATGCTATAATTTTGGCTAATTAAAGGGGAGATGATGAGAATGAAAAAGAAGAAAAATGAAACACTAAAAATCACTTGGATCATGACCGCTGTTTATTGGGTAGTTGGTCTATTATGCATGTTTTGGGGCAAGATAGATCATGCTTTTGCTAACCAAGTAAAAGATATTAACAATGTGTATGCACTGACCTTATTAAATATTCTGATTTTGCCACTGCTTTTTTCAATCTTATTATCCATGAAAGTGAAGCCACCACGTTTAATTTGCAATCCACTGGTTGCCGTAATTTACTTGCTAATCGTAATTGCAGCAGGGATGGCATATAATTTTCAAAATATTATTGGCTATTTCTTTCCGATTATTCTTTTTGTTTTGATGGCATTTTTGGCAATCTTTTATGCTTTGCTTAAAACCATTAGAAATAAGAAAAATGGTAAATATTATTTTGTTGATGGTAAAGATAAAGAGGAATGTAATAGCTTTTGGGATGCATATAAGCAATATTATGCGATGGGATTAACCTCTGGCATTATTGAAGGTTTACTAACTGTAGTTTTTAATTAAAAATAAGATAAAAATAAAATTAGCACTCTTTTATAAAAAGTGCTAATTTTTTCTTGCTTTTTTTAATAAAACAGGTTATTATCATATTTGTAAGTTAGCACTTAAGAAATAAGAGTGCTAATCACTGATAAAGATATCAAAATTTTAAAAAAGAAAACTAATTATAAGGGGGACTAAACGTGTTACAACCAATCGGTGATCGCGTGATCGTAAAAGTTAAAGATGAAGAAGAAAAGACTGTTGGTGGTATTGTTTTAGCATCTAACGCTAAGAAGAAGCCAACTGAAGGTGAAGTTGTAGCCGTAGGTGAAGGTGCTTACGCATCAAACGGTGAAAAGATTCCTATGTCAGTTAAGAAAGGTGACGTAGTTCTCTACGATAGATATTCTGGCACCAACGTTGAATACGAAGGTGAAAAGTACTTAGTACTTCACGAAAAAGACATTTTAGCAATTGCAAAATAATTGACGCAATTATTAGAAATTAAAATACGAGATTAAGGAGCATAGATAACCTATGGCAAAAGATATTAAATTCTCAGAAAACGCAAGACGTTCACTTTTAAAGGGTGTTGATAAGTTAGCTGATACTGTTAAGACTACTATTGGTCCTAAGGGTAGAAACGTTGTTTTGGAACAAAGCTATGGTAACCCAGACATCACTAACGATGGTGTTACTATTGCTAAGTCAATTGAACTAAAAGACCACTACGAAAACATGGGTGCTAAGTTAGTTGCTGAAGCAGCTCAAAAGACTAACGACATCGCTGGTGACGGTACTACTACTGCTACTGTTTTAACTCAAGCTATCGTACGTGAAGGTATGAAGAACGTTACTGCTGGTGCTAACCCAGTTGGCATTCGTCGCGGTATCGAAAAAGCTACTAAGGCTGCTGTTGATGAACTTCACAAGATCAGCCACAAGGTTGAATCAAAGGACCAAATCGCTAACGTTGCTGCTGTTTCATCAGCTTCTAAAGAAGTCGGTGCTTTGATTGCTGACGCTATGGAAAAGGTTGGTCACGATGGTGTTATCACTATTGAAGACTCACGTGGTATTAATACTGAACTTTCAGTAGTTGAAGGTATGCAATTTGATCGTGGTTACTTATCACAATACATGGTAACTGACAACGACAAGATGGAAGCAGACCTTGATAATCCTTACATCTTGATCACTGACAAGAAGATTTCAAACATCCAAGACATCTTGCCATTACTTCAAGAAATCGTTCAACAAGGTAAGTCATTATTGATCATTGCTGACGACGTAACTGGTGAAGCTCTTCCAACTCTTGTTTTGAACAAGATTCGTGGTACTTTCAACGTTGTTGCTGTTAAGGCTCCTGGCTTTGGTGACCGTCGTAAGGCACAATTACAAGATATCGCTGCATTAACTGGTGGTACTGTTATTACTGAAGATCTTGGTCTTGAACTTAAGGACACCAAGATTGATCAATTAGGTCAAGCTCGTCGTATCACTGTAACCAAGGACTCAACTACTATTGTTGACGGTGCTGGTTCAAAGGATGCTATTGACGAACGTGTTGACACTATCAGAAAGCAAATCGAAGACTCAACTTCAGACTTCGACAAGAAGAAGTTACAAGAACGTCTTGCAAAACTTACTGGTGGTGTAGCTGTTATCCACGTTGGTGCTGCTACTGAAACTGAACTTAAGGAACGTCGTTACAGAATTGAAGACGCTTTGAACTCAACTCGTGCTGCCGTTGACGAAGGTTACGTTGCTGGTGGTGGTACAGCTTTAGTAAATGTTGAAAAGGCTGTTCGTGAAGTTAAGGGTGAAACCACTGATGAACAAACAGGTATCAACATTGTTCTTAGAGCTTTGAGCGCACCAGTTCGTCAAATTGCTGAAAACGCTGGTAAAGATGGTTCAGTAATCTTAGACAAGCTTGAACACCAAGAAAACGAAATTGGTTACAATGCTGCTACTGATAAGTGGGAAAACATGGTTGACGCTGGTATTATCGACCCAACCAAGGTAACTCGTACTGCTTTACAAAATGCTGCTTCAATTGCTGCTCTTCTTCTTACTACTGAAGCTGTTGTTGCAGAAATTCCTGAACCAAAGCCAGCACAACCAGCAGGTAACCCTGCAGGCGCACCAGGAATGGGTATGTAATTGTAGCTTTTTAGCACAACACTCTCACTCTATTTCAAAAAACAAATAAATATTAAAAACTTCGAAGTTGAAAAAAGTTCAGCTTCGAAGTTTTTCTTTTCTCTTCCTTTATAGCGTATAATACTTAACAGTAACTCACTCTAGATGAAAATAGGAAAGGGACGTAAATGGCTGAGAAAACAACTCCTATGATGGAGCAATATTATGAAATAAAGAAGCAATATCCTGACGCCTTTCTTTTTTATCGCGTCGGAGATTTTTATGAATTGTTTGAAGATGATGCGGTTAAAGGGGCACAGATTCTAGAATTAACTTTGACACATCGCTCAAATAAGACCAAGAACCCTATTCCAATGGCTGGCGTTCCGCACATGGCTGTGGATACTTATGTGAATACTTTGGTTGAAAAAGGGTATAAAGTAGCTCTTTGTGAACAACTTGAAGATCCTAAAAAAGCTAAAGGCATGGTGAAGCGAGGCATCATTCAACTAGTAACTCCGGGTACCATGATGAATGAAGGACCTAATGATGCCAAGGATTCTAATTATTTAACTTCTGTAGTTACTACTAAAAGTGGCTTCGGTTTAGCTTACAGTGATTTATCCACCGGTGAAATTTATTCTACTCATTTGAAGAGCTTTGCCGCAGTTTCTAATGAACTTTTGTCTTTGAGAACAAGAGAAGTTGTGTATAACGGCCCATTAACTGAACAAAACAAGGACTTTATGCACAAGGCAAATATTACGGTTTCAGCACCTACACCAATTGAAGGCGAGCATGCGGAAATTTCTTATGTTGAACAGAATTTGACCAATACAGCCGAAAAAGAGGCAACACGTCAATTAGTCGGTTACTTGCTTTCAACGCAAAAGCGAAGCTTAGCTCACTTACAAATTGCTAAGAGCTATGAAGTAAATCAGTATTTGCAGATGTCACATACTGTACAAAACAATTTGGAATTAGTGGCATCAGCTAAGACCGGTAAAAAGATGGGGTCACTCTTCTGGATATTAGACAAGACCCATACCGCCATGGGAGGTCGTCTACTCAAGCAATGGTTGGCCCGTCCATTGTTAAATGTGGATATCATTAATCATCGTGAAGAAATGGTTCAAGCATTGCTTGATGGCTATTTTACTCGAGAAAATGTGATTGATGCCTTAAAAGGTGTATATGACCTAGAACGTTTAACAGGACGAATTGCCTTTGGCAATGTTAATGCCCGTGAATTATTGCAATTGTCGCGTTCTTTGCAAGCAGTGCCGGTTATTCTTGATGCACTTAATCAATCTGACAGTGATGTTTTGACAGATTTCGCCAAAAAAATTGATCCTTTAAAGGGTGTTGCTGAATTAATTTCTACTACTCTAGTAAAAGATCCACCACTTTTAACCACAGACGGTGGATTAATTAGAGATGGTGTGGATAAACAACTCGATCGCTATCGGGATGCCATGAACAATGGTAAAAAGTGGCTTGTTCAAATGGAAACTGATGAACGTCAAAAGACAGGCATTGACAACTTGAAAGTCGGTTTCAATAAGGTCTTTGGCTACTATATTCAAGTATCTAATGGTAACAAGAGTAAGGTGCCTCTTGATCGCTATACTCGTAAGCAAACTTTAACTAATGCAGAACGCTACATTACTCCAGAGTTGAAAGAGCATGAAAATTTAATTTTAGAGGCGCAGACTCGTTCAACTGATCTTGAATATGATTTATTTGTTCAATTGCGTGATGAAGTCAAGAAGTACATTCCTGCTTTGCAAAAATTGGGTAATCAATTAGCTGCCTTAGATGTTTATTGTGGCTTCGCTACAGTTGCTGAACAAAACAATTATTGTCGCCCATCTTTCCACACTGATAGTCAAGATATTGACGTCGTTAATGGTCGTCACCCGGTTGTGGAAAAAGTAATGACTGCAGGTTCATATATTCCTAATGATGTGAAGATGGATTCTGCTACAAATATCTTTTTGATTACTGGACCAAACATGTCAGGTAAGAGTACTTATATGCGGCAGATGGCGTTAATTGCCATTATGGCGCAAGTTGGTTCATTTGTCCCTGCTGATAGTGCAGCTTTACCTATCTTTGATCAAATCTTTACTCGTATTGGTGCAGCTGATGATTTGATTTCTGGTCAAAGTACTTTCATGGTGGAAATGAGCGAGGCAAACGATGCTTTGCAATATGCTACGAAGCGCAGTCTAGTTTTATTTGACGAAATTGGACGTGGTACGGCTACTTATGATGGTATGGCCTTAGCGGGTGCTATTGTTAAATACTTGCATGATAAAGTTGGTGCCAAGGCACTTTTTGCTACGCACTATCATGAATTAACCAGCCTTGATGAAACACTCGATCATTTAAAAAATATTCACGTTGGGGCGACCGAAGAAAATGGTAAGTTGATTTTCTTACATAAAATCTTGCCAGGTCCTGCTGATCAAAGTTATGGTATCCACGTTGCACAACTTGCTGGCTTGCCACGTGCCGTTTTACGTGAAGCAACTAAATTATTGAAGCGCTTAGAAGCACAGGGGAGTGAACTGGCACCAGTTAGTCAGCAACTTGATTTATTTGCTCAACCAGTAACGGATTCTGATGAAATTGAAGATAATGACAGTGAAAATAGTCCGATGACCGATGCGGAACAAGATGTGCTTGATGATATTTCTAATCTTTATTTAGCTGATAAGACACCATTGCAAATCATGCAAATGGTAGCTGATTGGCAAAAGGACTTGAAGGATGGTAAGTAATGGCTAAAATTCACGAGCTATCTGAAAATTTAACTAATCAGATTGCAGCGGGTGAAGTAATAGAGCGTCCGGCTAGTGTAGTTAAAGAACTTGTGGAAAATTCACTTGATGCTGGTGCAACGAGAATTAGAGTCGATTTTATTGATGCCGGATTAAAGCAAATTGTAGTCCAAGATAATGGAACTGGAATTGCACGTGATCAAGTAGATTTAGCATTTACTAGGCATGCCACAAGCAAGATTAACAATGAGCATGATTTGTTCAAGGTTTCTACTTTAGGATTTCGTGGTGAAGCTTTAGCTTCAATTTCCGCTGTTAGTCATGTCGAAATTGTGACAGCCACAGAAAATGCGATTGGGATTAAGGCAGAATTTAGTGGCGGCAGTAAAAAAGGCCAAGAAGATGCAGCGTCACAAAAAGGAACTAAAATTACAGTTCGAGACCTATTCTTTAACACGCCTGCGCGATTAAAGTATTTACGTAGTCCACGGACTGAAATTATGAAAATTGTGGATATTATTAACCGTTTATCTTTAGGTTATCCGCAAGTTTCGTTTACCTTGTCAAATACGGGTAAAGTTTTACTCAGAACAACTGGCAATGGCAATTTAAAACAGACGATCGCTAATGTATATGGCCGTCATATTGCTGAAAAAATGGAAAGTTTTGAAGCAAAAGACAGTGATTTTAAGATTACAGGATTAATGTCCAAGCCGGAATTAACTCGTTCTACGCGCAACTTTATCTCGATCTTATTGAATGGCCGTTATATCAAGAATTTTCAATTGAATAATGCCATTATGGATGGCTACGGTTCAAAATTAACGGCACGTCATTATCCTATTGTCGTGATCGCTATTCATGTTGATCCATTATTAGTAGATGTGAACGTCCATCCCACTAAGCAAGAGGTACGTTTATCTAAAGAAAAAGAACTTAGTCGTCTGATCACTGGTGCTATTAGCGATGCTTTGCTAGATAAAACTGAACAAAGTAGTGGCTTTGCCAATTTAGAAAATAAACGTGAGACTTTAGTTGATCAATTAGAATTCAATTTGAATCAAGATGTTGTCAATACAACGCGTAAGACGCCAGAAGTTCATGAAGAAGCTGAGAAGCCAGAATTTTTAGTAAAACAAGAAGCTAAAAAAGCTGAGGAGCCTAAAAAAGAAACTACGCATAACTATGTGGATATCAATATTCCACGTGAGGATGATCAATATATCATTACTAAAACCTGGGATGAGAATGTTGCCTTGCAACAAAAATTGATGCCGTTTAGCAATAAAAAGGTAGATCAAGAAGTTATTTCAACTGGGGATGAAACTTTAGCCAATAATTTGCCGCGCCTTGCTTATGTTGGAAAAATGGATACGTACATACTGGCTGAAAATGATGGTGACTTATATTTGATTGATCAAGTGGCCGCCAGACGCCGTCTTCAATTTGAACAAATCTATCAAACTATTACTTCTAAAAAAATAGTGCAGCAAGGTTTGCTGACACCGATTGTGTTGGAATTTGGTAATTTGGATTTTTTGCAAATTAAAGATAAAATTGATCAAATTAAGCAACTAGGCATTTATTTAGATGAATTTGGTCAAAATAGTTTTATTGTGCGTTCGTATCCTACATGGATTCATGAGCATGTCGAAGAATCCATCCGTGAAATTTTGGATAATTATTTGAATCTTGATAAGGGTAAATCACAAAATTTATTTAAGCGAGTAGCAGCGTTAGAAGCTAAACGCAATGTTAAAGGTAAAATCAATTTATCCGCTGCAGAAGGTGCACAAATTATTGCGGATCTGCGTAAAACGTCCGATCCTTATCATGATGCAGATGGTCAGTTAATTTTAGTGCGGATAAGTCAGAACGAGTTAAGAAAAATGTTCAAGAAGGATGAATAATAAATGTACGAATATTTTGAAGGAATAGTTACAGTTATTACACCAAGTTATATCGTAGTCGATGTAAATGGCGTAGGTTATAAAGTATATAGCCCAACTCCTTTTGCTTACCAAAAGGGAGATAAAGCTAAGATCTTTATTGAACAAATTGTAAGAGATACAGGAATTACTCTTTATGGTTTTCAAAGTGAAGATGATAAGGGGCTCTTTCTTAAACTCTTAAGCGTTAGTGGGATTGGTCCTAAGAGTGCCTTAGCAATCATGGCAGCTGAAGATGCCAACTCTTTAGCCGAAGCAATTGAACAGGGAGAAGTAAAATATTTAACTCGTTTTCCTGGTGTCGGCAAAAAGACGGCGTCTCAGATTGTGCTTGATTTGAAGGGAAAGCTAGGCGATTATGTTGCTCGACTTGATCGTCAAGATGAAGAACAAGGAAATATCCCGCCAGCATTGAATGATGCTTTGTTAGCATTAATTGCTTTAGGTTATACTCAAAAAGAAGTCGACCGCATTACTCCTAAGCTTGAAGAAGTTAATGCAGATACAGCCGATCAATACATTAAAAAAGGTTTAGCATTACTGCTTAAGAAGTAGATCTTGTTATAATAGTAAATATTGATATAAGTGAGGAAGTGAAACTGGTGGCAGAAAATGAAGATGCAGTAACTTCAGGTGAAGTAGAAAATTCTGAAGAAGAACAAATGGAATTGTCTTTAAGACCCCAAACTTTGGATCAATATTTAGGTCAAAAGCGTGTTAAAAAAGAAATGTCCATTTATATTAAAGCCGCAAAACAGCGTGATGAGGCTTTAGATCATGTCTTGCTTTATGGACCACCAGGTTTAGGTAAGACAACTTTAGCTTTTGTAATTGCAAATGAACTTGGCGTGCATTTAAAGAGTACAAGTGGTCCTGCAATTGAAAAAGCGGGGGATTTAGTAGCACTACTTTCAGATCTTGATCCAGGGGATGTGCTTTTTATTGATGAAATTCATCGTCTTGCTAAGCCTGTTGAAGAAGTTTTGTATTCAGCAATGGAAGACTACTATATTGATATCGTAATTGGTGAAGGGCAGACTACACATGCTGTTCACGTGCCGTTGCCACCATTTACTTTGATTGGGGCAACAACCTTGGCTGGTCAATTATCTGCACCACTCCGAGATCGATTTGGTATCGTTGAACACATGCAGTATTACACAATTGATGAACTAGAAAAGATTGTCCAACGATCAAGTGATGTTTTCCATACTTCAATTGCACCTGAGGCGGCTCATGAATTAGCCCGAAGGTCTCGAGGAACGCCGCGTGTAGCTAACCGTCTTTTGAAACGTGTTCGTGATTTTGCGGAAGTTAAAGGTGAAAAGACAATTTCTCTTGCTACAACTGAAGGTGCATTGAAGCAGCTTCAAGTGGATGACGAGGGATTAGATCAGACTGACCGTCGTTTGTTACGGACAATGATTGAAGGCTACAATGGTGGACCTGTTGGCATTAGAACCTTGGCTGCTAATGTAGGTGAAGATATGGAAACAATTGAATCACTCTATGAGCCTTATTTGTTGCAGCATGGATTTATTTTGCTTACACCACGTGGGCGAATGGTGACAGACAAGGCATATTTGCAATTAGGTTTTCCTGTTCCAGGTGATAAATAATATTATTTTCTGTATAATAGACATAATATCTAGACAATAATTTTATGAGGTGAAAGATTTGAATACTTTATTTTTAGCAAATGCTGGCGCTGCTGGTGGCAGCAACATGATGATGATCGTCTTATTTATCGTTTTGATCGGTTTTACTTACTTTGGTATGATTCGTCCGCAAAAGAAGCAACAACAACAAAGATTGCAAATGATGGATAAGTTGAAGAAGGGTGACGACGTTGTTTTAGTTGATGGTTTGCACGCTAAAGTTGATAAGATCAACAGTGACAAGACTATCGTAGTAGATGCAGACGGTATTTACTTAACTTTCGAAAGAATGGCCGTTCGCCGCGTTATTCCTGCTACAGCACCAGTTGAAGAAAATGATGCTCCTGCAGCAGATAAGACTGAAGATGCACCTGCTAAAGAAGATACTAAGAGCACTGATGCTTCTTCAGATGAAACTAAAGAAGACAAATAATTAATAATAGCAAAAGCGTCAATTCAGACGCTTTTTGTTTTGCCATGAAAAAGCTTGTTGTAAAATAGAAATGATTTAAAAAAGCAAATTAAAGAAAAGGATAGTATTATGAAAAATATTCCTGTAGTTATGATTATTTTTGGTGGTAGTGGTGATTTAGCTCACCGTAAGCTTTACCCAGCTTTGTTTAATTTGTATCAACAAGGCTTAATTCATGATAATTTTGCCGTAATTGGAACAGCTCGTAGACCTTGGTCACACGAATATTTACGTGAACAAGTTAGTGATGCTGTTCATGAAACTCACGATGAGGTTGATGAAAATAGTTTAAAGCATTTTGCTAGCCATTTTTACTATCAATCACATGATGTTACAAATGTTGAACACTATGAGACACTGAAAAAATTAGCTCAAGAATTAGACGATCGTTATTGCGCACATGGAAACCGTCTCTTTTACATGGCAATGGCCCCAAGATTCTTCGGTACGATTGCTGCACATATCAATGACCAATGCTTAACAGGTAGTGGCTTTAATCGAATCGTAGTAGAGAAGCCGTTTGGTCATGATTTGGCATCTGCCGAAAAATTAAATAAAGAAATTACCGCTTCATTTAATGAAGATGATATCTTTAGAATTGACCACTATTTGGGCAAAGAAATGGTTCAAAACATTATGCCAATGCGTTTTACCAATCCTTTAATCAAAAATATTTGGTCAGCTGATTACATTAAAAATATTCAAGTTACTTCAGCAGAACGATTGGGAGTAGAAGCACGTGGTGGTTACTATGATACTTCTGGCGCTTTGCGTGATATGGTTCAAAATCATATCTTCCAGATCATTACTTTGCTTGCTATGCCAGAACCTAAAGATTTAACTTCTGCTAGTGTCCACAAGGCTAAGCAAGATTTGCTTGAAGGCATGATCATTCCTAGTCCAGAGGAAGTGAAAAAAGATTTTGTTCGCGGTCAATATTTAGGTAGTGATACTACTTTTGCTTATAAACAAGAACCAAATGTAGATGAAAATTCTACTACTGAGACCTTTGTAGCTGGTAAAGTTAAATTTAAGGAAGGCCCAATTGCTGGGGTACCGATTTACTTTAGAACCGGTAAAGAATTTAAGGAAAAGAAGAATAGAATCGATATCGTATTAAAGCATATCAATAATCCTTATGGTCAAGCTCATTCCAACAATATTACGATTGAGATTGATCCTACTAGCAAGATTTATATCACCATTAATGGTAAAAAGATCGATCAACCAGGAATTAGACGCGAAGATTTAACCTATGAATTTTCAAAATCTGAAATGGTAAAAGTTCCAGACGGCTATGAGCGGCTTTTACATGATGTTTTTGTCAATGATTCAACTAACTTTACCCATTGGAGCGAATTAAAACGTTACTGGGAATTTATCGATTCTGTTGAAGCTGATTGGCAAAAAGAAAATGAAGCAGGCAATGCCAAAATTGCTCAATATTTGCCATATAGAATGGGTCCAAAGGAAGCAAACGATATCTTCGAGGCTCCAACGGAACATTGGATTTATGAATAAGCAAAATTTATTGCCGCAAAACGACATCCATCGTCGGATTATACATCTGGATATGGATGCTTTTTACGCTTCAGTTGAAACTCAAAGAAATCCAGAATTAAAAAATAAGGCACTAGTTATCGGGCAAGATCCTCGTAATAATGGTGGGCATGGAGTTGTAGCAACTTGTAATTATATAGCTCGAAAGTACGGCGTTCATTCGGCAATGCCTGCGATTAAGGCGGTTAAGTTGATTCCAAAGTCAGAATTAGTTTTTATTAGACCTGACTTTAAGAAATATCGTAGCGTGTCAGCCGAGATTCATTCTTTTATGCATAATATTACAGATAAGGTAGAATCAATTGCTTTAGATGAAGCTTATCTTGATGTCACCCATAATAAGTTAGGACAAAAATCCGCGGTCCAATTAGCAATTAGCTTGCAACGCCGGATTAGAACAGAGCTTGGACTAAATTCATCTTTTGGCGTTTCTTATAATAAATTTTTGGCTAAAATGGGCTCAGAATATGCCAAGCCCTTTGGCAGAACCGTTATTTTGCCTGATGAAGTTAAGCAATTTTTAGGGATGCAAAAAATCGAAAAATTTCCAGGTGTAGGTCCTAAAACGCAGGAGCAGCTGCATGAGATGGGGATTTATACAGGTGCGGATTTGCAGCAGGTTGATGATTTTGTTTTAATTAAAAAGTTCAAAAAGATGGGCTACTTCTTAGCGCAGCATGCACATGGGATTGATTTGCGCCCGGTCATTGCGGATTCAGATGCAAATCGTAAATCGATTGGTATGGAACGCACTTATGAGCCGGCTATTTATACACGTGATGAAGCGTTGACGCACATTCGGCATTATTGTAAACATTTAGAAGAAGAACTAAAAAAGCGTAACTTTTTTGCCCAAACCGTAGTAATAAAAGTTAGAGATAATGATTTTGATACTGTGACTAAGCGCAGAAAATTGACGAAACCGTCAAATAGCCAGTATGATTTCTATGACAGCGCCCGTGATTTGTTTGATAAAACCAGTAACTTTTTGGAAAAAGGTATTCGGTTAATCGGGGTAACTGTGACTGATTTTAAGCAGGATGAATATCAAGCAATCAATTTATTCGATTACTAAAAGAAGTCCTTTTTCTGGTAAACTAGATACAGATAATTTTTAGAAGATGAGGAAAAATAATGAGTAGTTTTGATGACATTTACGAAAAAATCTTACAATATCCAACTATTATTTTGCACCGTCACACTAGTCCTGACCCAGATGCAATTGGTTCACAAGCTGGTCTTGCACGTGCAATTATGGAAAAATTCCCTGACAAGCGCGTTTTATGTGCTGGTGAAAATGACGAAGGCGATTTAGCTTGGATTAATCATATGGACCAAGTTAAAGCAACTGATTACGAAGGTGCATTGGTAATTACTACTGATACCGCTAATACCCCAAGAATTTCAAACAAGCTTTACGACAAGGGTGACTTTTTAATTAAGATCGACCACCACCCAGATGTAGATCCATACGCTGATATGAGTTATGTTGATCCTGATGCTCCAGCAGCTTGTCAAATCATCGTTGACTTCTTAAATGAAGAAGGCTTTAAGATTACTCCAGAAGTCGCTTACCCACTTTACGCAGGTATTGTTGGCGATACTGGTCGTTTTATGTATCCAGAAACTTCAGAACATACCTTTAAAGTAGCAGCTCAACTTGCTTCAACCGGTATTGATATTACTGAAATCGCTAGAAACATTGCCGATGTAACCTTTGATGAAGCTAAGCTTCAAGCATTAGCAATGGACAAGATGGAAATCGATCCAGTTGGTGCTGCTTACACTATCTTGATGCAAGATGATTTGAAGAAGTTAGGTTTGACTGATGATCAAGCTAATGTTGCAGTTTCAACTCCAGGTCGAATCAAGGATGTTTTGGCTTGGAACGTATTTGTTGAAAAGCCAGATGGCACTTTCCGTGTGCACTACCGTTCAAAGGGTCCAGTAATCAATGAATTAGCTGCTAAACATGATGGTGGTGGCCACGCATTAGCAAGTGGTGCTAATGCTAAGGACATGGACGAAGTAAAGCAAGTCTTTGCCGAAGTTGTTGAAGTAACTAAGAAGTATAAAGAAGATCATGAATAATATTTTCGCAGATTCCAGAATTAAACCAGCTATTCAAGAGGGGTTAAAGAAGATCCATTTTGAAAAGCCAACTAAGGTGCAGGAAAAAGTTATTCCCGCAATGCTTTCTGATTTAAGTGTTGTAGTGCAAGCTGCAACTGGGTCAGGTAAGACACATGCTTATTTGGTGCCTATCTTTAATGAAATTGATGAAGATGCTCACTATGTACAAGCAATTGTGACTTTGCCTAGTCGTGAATTAGCTGATCAGCTTTATCAAGTGGCACGTCAATTAAGAGATGCGGCAGGGATGCACTTTTCTATCGCTCACCTTGCTGGTGGTACTGACCGTGAACGTCAGTTAGAAAAGTATCAAAATAATACGCCACAGTTGGTAATTGCCACTCCTGGACGACTCTTGGACTTTGTACAAAAAAAGGTATTCGTTGTTGATCAAGTTAAGACTTTTGTCATCGACGAAGCTGATATGACTCTTGACATGGGCTTTTTGGCCGATATTGATCAAGTAGCAAGCAAGATGCCTAAGGATGTACAAATTGCAGCCTTTTCAGCTACTATTCCAGTTAAGTTATCTAACTTCTTGCGTAAGTACATGGCTCATCCAGATCAAATCGTGATCGATAATCCAAGTGTCATTGCACCTACAATTAAGAATGATTTGCTTGATATTGGCTCAAAGAATCGTAAGAGTGTTTTGTACAAGTTATTGACTATGGGTCAACCATACTTGGCTTTGGTTTTTGCAAATACAAAACAAACTGTTGATGAATTAACTAGATACTTGCAGGATCAGGGCTTAAAGGTGGCTAAGATTCATGGCGGGGTAACTGAGCGAGAAAGAAAGCGGACTTTGCGTCAAGTTGAGCAAGGACAATTTCAATATGTTGTTGCCTCTGACTTAGCAGCACGTGGTCTTGATATCGATGGGGTAAGTTTAGTTATTAACTATGAAATTCCACGTGATATCGAATTTGTAATTCACCGAATTGGTCGTACCGGTCGTAATGGTTTATCAGGTCATGCAATCACTTTAATTCGTGAAGAAGAAATGAACCGGGTCGAAGATTTGGAAAAGATGGGCGTTCATTTTGACTTTGTTGAAATTAAGAATGGTGAATTAGTACCACGTAAGCATTACCGCAGTCGTGAGAACCGTCAAGGTAAGAATCGCAAGCTTGATACTAAGTTAGTTGGTTACGTTAAAAAAGAAAAGAGAAAGCGTAAGCCTGGCTACAAGAAGAAGATTAAGCGAGCAATTCAAGAAGATAATCGTCAAAAGCGTAAGCTTGAACAACGTCATGAGATTAGAAAAGCTAAGCGTCTAAGAAAACGCAAGCGAGAACAAGGACGTTGACAGACGAGGATTTTGTAGTACAATTATTTTCAGCTTAAGATATGTCTATTAAAGTTGAATTTCAAAGAGAGAGCCAATTGGTGAGAGGGCTTAATTCGCTTTAACAGATGCTCCTTTAAGTTGTATTAATTAAGAATATCAAGAGGTAACAAACACTGTTGCAATCAAGGTGGTACCGCGCGCGGAGCGTCCTTGAATAAGCAATGGTGTTTTTTATTTTGTTTATGGGAGATAAAAATGAAGAAACTAACTAGTTCAGAGTTTCGCCAAATGTTCCTTGACTTCTTCAAGGATCATGGCCATATGATTATGCCAAGTGCATCACTTATTCCACAAGATGACCCAACTCTTCTTTGGATTAACTCTGGTGTTGCTACTATGAAGAAATATTTTGATGGTTCAGTTGTACCAAAGAACCACAGAATTACTTCTTCTCAAAAGTCAATCAGAACTAACGATATTGAAAATGTTGGTAAGACCGCTCGTCACCAAACTTTCTTTGAAATGCTTGGTAACTTCTCAGTAGGTGATTACTTTAGAGATGAAGCTATTCCTTGGGCTTGGGAATTCTTAACTAGTCCTAAGTGGCTTGGCTTACCAAAGGAAAAGCTTTACTGTACTGTTTATCCAAAAGACGTTGATTCACAACGTGTCTGGGAAAAAGCTGGTATGCCAGCAGACCATATTGTTAAGTTAGAAGACAACTTCTGGGATATTGGTGAAGGTCCATGTGGTCCTGATACTGAAATTTTCTACGACCGTGGTCAAGAAAACAACGACGTTGCTGAAGACGATCCAGAAAACTTCCCAGGTGGTGAAAATGCACGTTACCTTGAAATTTGGAACATCGTATTTTCACAATACAACCACTTGCCAAATGGTAAGTACGTAGACCAACCACACAAGAACATCGATACTGGTATGGGGCTTGAACGTGTACTTTCAATTTTGCAAGATGCACCAACTAACTTTGAAACTGACTTATTCTTGCCAATTATTCACGCTACTGAAGAAATGACTGACGGTAAGAAGTACGGTGAAAACAAAGAAGACACTACTGCATTCAAGATTATTGCCGACCACGTTCGTGCCGTAAGTTTTGCTATTGCTGATGGTGCTCTTCCATCAAACTCAGGTCGTGGTTACGTTCTTCGTCGTTTGATTCGTCGTGCCGACCTTAACGGTCAACGTTTGGGCATCAAGGGGGCCTTTCTTTACAAGCTTGTACCAGTTGTTGGTAAGATTATGCAAAGCCACTACCCAGAAGTTATGGATCAACGCGGCTTTATCGAAAACGTAATTCAAAACGAAGAAGAAAGATTCCAAGCTACTCTTGATACTGGTTTGACTTTGCTTGATGACTTAATTGATAAGGCTAAGAAGTCAGATGACAAGACTATCTCAGGTAAGGATGCCTTCAAGATGTTTGATACTTATGGCTTCCCATACGAATTGACCTTTGAATCAGCTCAAGATGCTGGCCTTAAGGTTGATAAGAAGGGCTTTGATGCTGAAATGCAAGCTCAAAAGGAACGTGCACGTAAGGCTCGTGGTGATCTTCAATCAATGGGTCGTCAAGATGTAACTTTGATGAACATTAAGGACAAGTCAGTCTTTGAACGTGATACTTATGAAGAACCACATGCCAAGCTTCTTGACATCGTTGTTGACGATAAGTTAGTTGACAAGGCTGATGGCGAACACGCAACCTTAGTATTTGACAAGACTCCATTTTATGCAGAACGTGGTGGTCAAGTTGCCGACCACGGTAACATTTATGATCAAGATGGTGAACTTGTTGCTAAGGTAACTGATGTCCAACACGCTCCAAACGACCAAAACTTGCACTTTGTTGACCTTATTTTGCCAATGGAAAAGGGCAAGGAATATATTTTGAAGATCGACAAGGAACGTCGTGAAGGTTTACGTCACTCACACTCAGCAACCCACTTGCTTCACGCTGCACTTCGTCAAGTTTTAGGTGAACATACTCACCAAGCAGGTTCATTAGTTGATCCTGACTACTTGAGATTTGACTTCACTGCTATGGAACCAATGACTCCACGTGAAATTAAGTCAGTTGAAGAATTAGTTAACCAAAAGATTTGGGAAGCTATCGATGTTAAGACTACTATCACTACACCTGAAGAAGGTGAAAAGATGGGTGCTTTAGCCCTCTTTGATGGTAAGTACGGTGACAAGGTTCGTGTTGTTCAAATGGGTGACTTCTCATCAGAATTCTGTGGTGGTACTCACTGTGATAACACTAACCAAATCGGTATCTTCAAGATTACTTCTGAATCAGCTGTTGGTGCTGGTATGCGTAGAATTGAAGCTGTAACTTCAAAGAAGGCATACGAATACTTAGCAAATCGTTCAGGTTTACTTGATGATATTCAAACAGAAGTTAAGGCAACTAAGCCAGACAACATTATTGATAAGATTGACTCACTTGAAAGTGACTTACATGATAGTCAAAAGCAAGTTGAAGCTTTGACTAAGCAAATCAACCAAGCTAAGGCTGGTCAAATCTTTGATGATGTAAAACAAGCTGGTGACTTGACTGTAATTGCTACTATTGCAGATGTTAACGGCATGAACGACCTTCGTGAACTTGCTGACAACTGGAAGAGTGGCAACAAGTCAGACGTCTTAGTTTTAGCTGCTGAAAATGATGGCAAGGCTAATATGATTATTAGCTTGAATCAAAAGGCCTTAGACAAGGGGCTTAAGGCTGGCGACTTAATTAAGAAGGCTGCTCCAATCTTTGGTGGTGGCGGCGGTGGTCGTCCTAACATGGCTCAAGCCGGTGGTAAGAAGCCAGAAGGTCTTAACGACGCTATCAAGGCTGTAATCGAAGAAATTTCAAAGAACTAAGAATTAATTAATTGTGTTTAAGCTTTTTTTCAAGTAAAATTGTTGACAGGAGGAATAAATATGAGTTCGCTAGATAAGACTATGCATTTTGACTTTAACCAAAATAAAGGAAAGAATGTTTATGACACTCTGCAAGATGTTTACAATGCGCTTGAAGAAAAGGGCTATAATCCTGTCAACCAGATTGTAGGTTACTTACTTTCTGGCGATCCTGCTTATATTCCACGGCATAATGATGCCCGTAACTTAATTCTTAAGCACGAACGTGATGAAATTATTGAGGAACTCGTTAAGAGCTATCTTGGTAAGAATAAATAATGCGATTATTAGGTTTAGATATAGGCTCTAAAACTGTGGGTGTTGCGATCAGTGATGAATTAGGAATTACTGCACAGAAGTTAGAAACTATTAAAATTGATGAAACCAGATATAATTTTGGGATGCGTCCATTAAAAAAGTTAGTTAGACAATATGAAGTAGATGGCTTTGTATTAGGTCTGCCTAAGAATATGGATGGCACTTCGGGAGCTTCAGTTGCCCGCAGTAAGGCTTACGGTAAAAGACTCGAAGAAAAGTTTGGCTTGCCCGTGCATTATTCTGATGAAAGATTAACAACTATCGAATCACGCCGAGTACTCGTAGAAGATGCAGGTATTCATGATCGTAAAAAACGTAAACAAGTGATTGATCAGATGGCAGCGGTGCTCATCTTGCAAAATTATTTGGATTTACACCGAAAGGATTAATATGGCAGCACAAGTTAATGGTGACGATCAAGATCGTCAAATTACTTTGATCGATGATCAAGGTAATGAAGAATTGTATGAAGTATTATTTACTTTTCATTCAGATGATTATGATAAGTCATACGTACTTCTTTATCCAGCCGCTGTTGGGGACGATGAAGATATTGAAGTACAGGCTTTCAGTTATGATGCAGATGACGCAGGTGATGTCACTAGTAGTGATTTGCATGAGATTGAATCTGATGATGAATGGGACATGGTACAAGGAGTTTTGAATACTTTCTTGGATGATGATCGCCTAAGTGGTAAATAATAAAAAAGGACTAGCTGCGGCTGGTCCTTTTTGTTAGTTTATAAAAAGAAATATAAATAGCTATGAATGATAAAATTTTAAAGATCTTAGAGTTCGGTGAAATTACTAAAAGATTAAGTAAATTAGCAATTACAGCTCCAGCTAAAGATGCGGCATTGAAGTTAAGACCGAGTGGTAATTTTGACCGAGTACAAAATGAATTAAAACAAACTTTAGCATTGGCTGACTTATTGCGAGTTAAAGGACAACTTCCGTTAAATGATTTTCAAGATGTTCATCCTAGCACTAAAAGATTGAGTGTAAAAGCAAATCTGAATGCTCAGGAATTGGGTAATTTACTTCTTGTTTTAAGCTTAGCCAATGAGATTAACGAATTTCTGGAAGATGTTGATGATGAAAAGCTTAACTTATCAGCTATCGATTCAGTTTTGGATCAGTTAGATGTTCCAGACCTTTTATTTAAAGAATTAAAAAAATCTGTTGATTATGATGGTGAAGTACTTGATACAGCTTCAAGCGCATTAGCACATTTGCGTCACGATATGCGTAGTAACGAAGAAGACATTAAGAACCGGATGGATGCTTATACCAAAGGAAATAGCAGCAAGTACTTGTCTGAACAAATCGTTACTATTCGTGATGATCGCTATGTTATTCCAGTTAAGCAGGAATATCGTGGCAAGTTTGGTGGGGTAGTTCATGATCAAAGTGCAAGTGGTCAGACTTTATTTATTGAGCCTGAAGCAGTTTTGAACTTGAACAACCGCCAGCAAAACTTAATTGCTCAAGAAAAACAAGAAATCCGCAATATTTTGAAAAACTTGTCTGGCTTAGCTAGAGAAGAAATTGATAGCATCAATAATATTGCTAATGCATTAACTCGTTTAGACTTTTTGCAAGCAAAGGCAAAATTGGCTAAGCAAATGAAAGCTAGCGAGCCTAAGTTGACTCAGGATCATTCGCTGGAATTACGAAATGCACGCCATCCATTAATTGATCCAGAAAAAGTTGTTCCTAATGATATTCGTTTAGGCGGCGATTTTGATACAATGCTGATTACTGGGCCAAACACCGGTGGTAAGACTATTACTCTTAAGACCGCTGGCTTGCTGCAATTGATGGCTCAGTCTGGTTTATTTATTCCAGCTGAAGAAGGCAGTAAAGTTGGCGTATTCAAAGAAGTTTACGCTGACATCGGTGATGAACAATCAATCGAACAATCATTAAGTACTTTTTCATCACACATTAATGACATTATTGCCATTATGAAAAATGTAGATAAAGAAACCTTGGTTTTAATTGATGAAATTGGTGCAGGAACCGACCCAGAAGAAGGTGCCAGTTTAGCTATTAGCATTTTGGACTTTTTGCGCAAGAAAGATGCTAAGATCATGGTCACTACGCACTATCCTGAATTGAAGCTTTACGGATATAACAGACCACGCACTACTAATGCATCGATGGAATTTGACTTAAAGACTTTATCACCAACATACCATTTACAAATTGGTATTCCAGGTCACAGTAATGCTTTTGCGATTGCTCGTAGGCTGGGGATGCGTGAAGATGTAGTTAAAAATGCGCAAAACTTAATGTCAGATGAGGATTCTGATATTAATAAGATGATTGCTAAATTAAATGCGCAAACTAAGGCGGCTACTACAGCTCGCAACCGATTCGAAACGAGTTTAGATCGCAGTCAAAAACTTGAACAAAAATTGCAACAAGCGCTTGATTGGTACAACCAACGTGTTCAAAAGCAACTCGATTTTGCGCAAGAAAGAGCTAATGAAGTTGTAGCTAAGAGACGTAAAAAGGCTGATAAAATTATTGCCGAGCTGGAAAAGCAGAAAAATGCTGGCGTTAAAGAAAATAAAATTATTGAAGCTAAGGGTGAACTTAATAGCCTAGAGCGTCAGGCCCACAATTTAGCCCATAATAAAGTCTTACAGCGTGAAAAACGTCGTCATCATGTAAGTGTAGGGGATCAAGTAAAGGTCCTTTCATATGGACAAACAGGTACTATTACCAAGAAATTGTCTGAACATGAATATGAGGTTCAAATGGGGATCATTAAAGTCAAAGTTAGTGACCGCGATATTGAGAGAATCGACAAGAATAATACACAACCTAAGAAAAAATTGGTTAGAGCAACAAGTGCAATTAGACGTAGTAATGCACATAGCGAGTTAGACTTGCGTGGTCAACGCTACGATGAAGCTATGACTAATTTAGATCGTTATATTGATTCCGCATTACTGGCAGGTTTAGATATTGTAACTATTATTCATGGGATCGGTACTGGTGCAATCCGTAAAGGCGTTTGGCAATATTTGCGTAGCAGTAACCACGTTAAAGGCTTTAATTACGCGCCTGCTAACGAAGGCGGTAATGGTGCCACAATTGTTAAATTAAAGTAAGCAGTCTTCTTGTAAAAAGTAAGTAAAACTGATATATTATTAATATAGATTTAAAGATAAAACGATATTAATTGAAAGAGGTAAAGCATATGGTTGATGCAATTACTGATCAAAATTTTGAAGAAGAAACTAAAGATGGCGTTGTTTTAACAGACTTTTGGGCAACTTGGTGTGGTCCATGTAAGATGCAATCACCAGTAATTGACCAATTGGCAGAAGAACGTCAAGATGTTAAGTTTACAAAGATGGATGTTGACCACAATCAAGAAACTGCTAAGAATCTTGGTATTATGGCTATCCCAACTTTGATTATTAAGAAGAATGGTCAAATTGTTGATCGTTTAACTGGTTACACTCCAAAGGAAAAGTTGAACCAAATTTTGGATCAATACGCTGGTTAATTAAAATAAAAAAATAAGCTTGTGGCGAAGCCACAAGCTTTATTTTTATGCTTCTTTTTCTTTAAGAAGATCACGGATTTCTTTTAAGTAGTCTACTTCAGTTGGAGCAGCTGGAGTTTCTTCTTCTTCCTTTTTCGTAAATTTATTAACGGCTTTTACGATTAAGAAGACAATGAAGGAAATAATAAGGAAATTGATGATGGAATTTAGAAAACTTCCGTATCTAAAATTAGCTTCTCCTACTTTAAGAGTTAAGTTAGACAAGTCAATTCTACCGATAAAAAGACCGATGAGCGGATTGATTAAGTTTTTAACAAGTGATTTTACGATTGCTGTAAAAGCTGCACCGATAATCACACCGACTGCTAAATCAATAACGTTTCCGCGTGCAATAAATTGTTTGAATTCCTTAAGCATTTTATTACTCCTATATCTAAATCTAAAAATATTTTAATCTAAGGTAAAGCATATAGTAATAATAAATTATAGTCTATAAAAAAGCTATCTTTTTTGCTAAATTTTTAGCCGAAACGAGCAATGATTTGAACTTTCTTTTCTTTAGGTAAGATAGTAATTTCACTTTCAGTGGTTTTGCCAGTCTCTTTTTGAACGGCTTCAGCGATCATGCCACTTTCAAGAGAAAATTCTTTACTATCACTATCTAAACGATCTTCGATATTTTGACCGCTTAATTCAAAAGTGATGGAGGCTCTTCTTTCTTTGGTTTTTACAAGAGTACCAAATTTAGCCATATGGAAGAAATCAACCAAATCATCAAAATCGCTTAAGTCGTAGTGACGTGAAATTCTTTTGCCAGCCCAATAAAGAATAGGGGCATCGTCATCACCTAAAATAGTTGGTAAAAGAAAGTCACGGTAAAGTTGATTAATAAAATATACGTGTTCGTTTGCGTTTTCTGTCATAAACTTATTCATCCCTTTTATTCTTTTTTATTTTACCGTAAACTAGTAGGAGTAGAAAATAATTTTTTCTTAATAAGAGGTTTTTATTATGGATAATCGTCCCATTGGATTGTTAGACTCGGGTGTTGGCGGCTTTACAGTTGTTAAAAAAGTAATTGAAAAGTTGCCTCACGAATCTACTGTTTTTATTGGTGATAGTGCCAATATGCCTTATGGTGATAAAAGTCGTGAACGAATTATTGAACTTACACGCCGAAGTGTGAAGTTTTTATTGCAAAAGAAAGTAAAGTTGATTATCTTTGCCTGCAACACAGCTACTGCAGTAGCAATGCCAACTTTGCAAAATGAAGTTGAACAACAAGTTATCGGGGTTATTCAATCAGGTAGTTTAGCTGCGGCTAGAACGACTAAAAATAAAAAAGTCGCAGTAGTAGCAACTCCGGTAACGATTAACTCACATGCATATCAAAAAGAAATTAAATTCAGAGATCCTGATATCAAGGTGATGGAAGTTGCAGCGCCAGAGCTTGCTCCACTCATTGAAAGTCAAAAGGATTATGATACAAACTTAGCAGCGGTAAAACGCAGTATTGCCCCACTTAAGGGTCAAGATTTTGATACTTTTGTTTTGGGCTGTACGCATTATCCACTAATTCAAAATGAATTTGCGGAAGCATTAGGTGATAAGATTCAAATCGTAGATCCTGCTGATCAAGTAGCACAATATACTTTTAATGTTATGCGGCGTGATGGTTTATTTAGTTCATCCGATCAAGCTGGAAAACATGAATACTACACCACTGGAGATCCTGATAAATTCTCAGAAATGGGGAGAAGATTTTTAGGACAAGCAGATTTGACTAGTCATCAAGTAGATACGAGGAATTTATAATGACTAAGGAAATTTTATTTGCGACTGGCAATCAAGGAAAAGCTAAGGAATTAAAGGAAGCTTTTAAAAGAGCTGGAGTGGATGTTGAAATTAAAACCAATGCAGATTTAGATAATCCACCTCATCCAATTGAAAGTGGAAGAACATTTGAAGCAAATGCCAAGATTAAAGCTCATGAGTTAGCAGAATTTTCAGGATTACCAACAATTGCGGATGATTCAGGCTTAATGGTTGATGCATTAAATGGTGAACCTGGCGTAAGAAGTGCTCGTTATGCTGGTGAAGCTCATAATGATGCCAAGAATAATGCCAAGTTGTTGGCTAATTTAGGCGGTGTACCTGATGAAAAGAGAACGGCCAAGTTTTGGACGACGATCGTTGTTTCAATGCCAGGTGAGTTTGATAAAGATCTAGTTGTTTCAGGTACTTGTTCAGGCCGAATCCTTGCTGCACCACGCGGTGAAGATGGATTTGGTTATGATCCACTGTTCTTTATTCCTGAAAAGGGTAAGACTTTTGCACAAATGACAACAGATGAGAAAAATGAAATCTCTCATCGTGGTAATGCAGTGAGAAAATTGTTGCAAGAATTGCCTGATTGGCTAAAACAATTCAATTAAAAAAGTGTTTAGAATTTTTCGTTCTAAACACTTTTTTCTATGCGCTAGTGTTGATTGTACTAGCAGTTGTTGCAAATTTAATATCATTTTTTTGCAAAGCTTGAATGTATTTACCTAAATATAAATTTTTAACTATCGATTGCTTTTCAGGTTTTACCTTAAAATAAACGCCATAGGTAACTGTGCGTCCATTTTGCCCAGTAACCCCAATAATTGAAGGGCCAGAAGAAACGGTGCCTTTTTCAGGTTTAATTGATTTATTAACCTCTTTAATAATTTTGGTGATATGACTAAAGTCATTGTCTGCATCTAATTCAAGATTAATAGTTAGTCCAATAGCATTATGGGCCAGATTTTGTACAATCGTAATATTGCGGTTAGGAATGTAAATTATTGAACCATCTGATGCTTTTAATCGAGTGGTTCTAAGACCTAATTGATCTACAGTACCGACTTGACCATTAATGGAAACTGTATCGCCGACATCAAATTGGTCTTCACTTAAAATGAAGAAGCCGTTAACTAAATCACTCACAAAACCTTGGGCCCCCATACCTAAGGCAAGAGAGAAAATTCCGGCACTGGCTAATAAAGTTCCCACTGGCACGCCGATAATGGATAAAATACCGAAAAGATAAAAGAATATCAAGGTATATTGAAAGATACTGTTGATTAAAGCAGTAATTGTTTTAGTCCTTTTATTTCTAATTGTATTGTGTCTAGCCAAGTAGTTGTTAATTATCTTGTGACCAAAGTGGGATAAAAGGTAAAAGATTAGGGTAGTAATGGCTAGTTGCCAAATAATTGATAGAAAATTTTGCCCAATTTTGTCCCAATTGAACTGAATTTTATGCATACTGAAATGAGTAGGTAATGTGGGTATTTTCATAAATAGTTTTATAATATCCTTTCTTGAATTTAATAGGTTATAATAAAAGAATAACAAGACATTAATTGAGAATAAAGTATATTCATGCTAGACTTTTTTTAGATGGTATATGGAGGTAGAAGTTAGAAGATGACAATTTCTTATGGTGCTTTAGCAGGTTTAATTGCCGCAATTGCATTCTTAATTTTAGTATTATTTACGATCCCTATGCTTATTCGTACAGCAAAAGTTTTGAAAGAAACAAGTGCTACTATTCAGACAACTAATGAATCAATGAAGAAGCTTTCTGAAGATATGGATGGTCTGATGGATCAAACTCATAATTTATTAGATCAAACTAACGACCTAATGATCGATATTAATGGTAAAATGAAGACGTTGGATCCAGTAGTAAAAGCTGCTGCTGATTTGGGTGAGAGCGTATCAGAATTGAATGATTCTTCAAAGAAGATCGCTAAACGCTTTAGTAGCAATCATTTTAGTCACGCTGGTCTTGTTTCTTCAATTGCGGCTACTGCTTTTGCAAGACGCAGACGCCGTAGAGGTGAAAATTAATAAAGGAGGATTTCACTATGAAAAAATTTGCAAGTTTCGTATTAGGTGCTGTAGCTGGTTGTGCAGCAGGCTTTATTGCAGGTTCATTACTTGTTAGTGATGAACAAGTTGATGATGTTAAGAACAAGATTAAAGACAACGATAAACTTCAAGATTTGAAGAAGAAGTACGACAATGGTACTGAAATCGTTAAGAATCAATTAGCTTCATTCCCAAAGAACGTTGAAGATGATTCAGAATTAAAGGACTTCGATGACATCGTTATTGATGATTCAAACAAGGACAACGATGTTGCTGATGGCGATAACGCAGAAAAATCAGTTGATGATTTGAACAATGCTGAAAATGACAATACTGCCTCAACTCCAGATAATTCAGAAGAATAGTCAATTATTCATCGCAAAATAAAAAGCTGACGTCATGTCAGCTTTTTTTGCGACTAAATTTTAGATTAATCTCTAACAGGGATAATCTTCAAGTCTTTATTGGTATGTGTAAATGTCTTAAAACCATCCTTGGTTACGACACCACAGTCTTCAATTCTTACTCCAGCAAAGCCAGGGATGTAGATACCTGGTTCAATGGAGAAGCACATCCCCTCTTCAAGAACTAAATCATTGCCTTGAACGATTGATGGATATTCGTGGACATTTTTACCGATACCGTGGCCTAAACGGTGAATGAAGTATTCGCCATAGCCGGCTTTAGTAATGATATCACGAGCAACGCTATCAAGTTCTTCAGCAGTAATACCAGGCTTAGCAGCTTCAATTGCGGCTTGTTGTGCTTCGCGGTCAACTTCGTAAATTTCACGTTGCTTGTCTGATGGCGTACCATAAGCGACTGTTCTACTTGAGTCAGATGCGTAACCATCATGCATAGTACCTAAGTCGAATAAAACTAATTCGTTAGGTTGAACAGTGTTCATAGTTGGACCAAGGTGTGGGTTAGCTGCGTTCTTACCAGCTTGGACGATCGTTTCAAAACTTTCGTGCATTACGCCTTTTTGAATCTTTAATTGGTAATCAATTTGACCAGCGATACTTCTTTCAGTCACACCGGTTCTGATTGCATCAAAACCAATTTGAAAGGCAAAATCAGCTTCGGCACCAGCGCCTTGTAATTTTTTAATTTCTTCTGGTGTCTTGTAAAGACGAAGTCTTTCAATGAATGAAGAAACATCATTAGTAAAACTTGCATTTGGAAATTCGCCGCGCAGGTATTGGTAATGAGCAACGGAAAGATCGTCTTTTTCGATAGCCCAGGTGTGAGTATCTTTAGTTCTCTTTCTTACGTTGTTGGCGATTACTTCCCATGGATCTTCTGAATCAAGGTAACCAAAAACATCACCGTTCCATTCAGAATCTTTTGCTTCTTCTACATTTAAAGCAGGGCAGAAAATAAAAGGATCTGCATCTTTAAATACGAGCAAAGCAAAGATACGTTCATGAGGATCCATAGAATATCCCGTGAAGTAAGAAATAGTAATTGGGTTAGAAATGTATGCAATATCATTGTTTGAATCTTGCAGCCATTGTTGTAATTTATCTAAGTTCATAAATAGCCTCTTTTTTTGTTAGTTTAGTGTCAGTATATCATGTTTTTGTATGAAAAAATGAAAGAAAAGCTGTAAACGTTTGCACTTAGAGCAAAATAATGATAAATTAAGGTGAAGGATTTTTCGGAAGGACTGAGAATAAGCAATGCATAAACAAGAAGTTACAATTTATGATGTTGCTCGAGAAGCTAAGGTGTCTATGGCGACAGTTTCTCGTGTTGTTAACGGCAATAATAATGTGAGAAAAGAGACACGTGATCGTGTTCTTGAAGTAATTAAAAGATTACACTATCAACCAAATGCTGTAGCGCAAGGTTTAGCATCTAAGCGTACCACTACAGTAGGGTTAATCGTCCCAGATTTGACTAATTTATATTTTGCAGAATTATCTAAGGGTATTGATGATATTGCACTTTTATACAAGTATAACATTATCATTACCAGTATTGAAAATCGTTTGATGAAGGAAGATCAAGTAATTCAAAGTTTGCTTAATAAGCAAGTAGATGGCGTGATCTACATGTCAAACCGTTTGCCAAACGAAGCTGCAGAAGCATTTAAGAGAACTAATACTCCAGTAGTATTAGCTGGGACTAAGGATAATCGCGATGAGTTTGCATCCGTAACTATTGATTATAAGAAAGCTGATACCGAAGCATTGAATTTATTAATGCACGATGGCAAGAAGAACTTGGCACTCGTGGTTGGTGATGAAGATGCAGTGGTAAATGGTGAAAATAGAATTCCAGCATACAAAGACTTTATCAAAGAGAATAATCTGGGTGAACCACATGTTTACACCGGGGTTAAGGATTATTCAGATGGTTACAATTTATACCCACAACTCGTTAAAGATGGTATCGATGGTGTAATTGTTACCCGTGATATTTCATCTGTTGGTATTTTGAACTCAGCCATGGATGCAGGCAAGAAGATACCAGAGGATTTGGAAATTGTTACTGCAAGTGCAACTCAACTTGCTTCTGTTGTTCGTCCAGCCTTGACTACAATCAAGCAGCCACTTTATGATATGGGTGCGGTGGCTATGAGAATGTTAACTAAGTTGATGAATAATGAAGAAGTTGACGAAACTCATATTGAATTGCCATATGAATTAGTTAAAAAACAAAGTACTTTAAATCAATAAAAAGTATCAAAAAAAGAAGTAGTTGATAAAAACTGCTTTTTTTTAATTTAGTGAATAATTTGATTAATTTGTTTTCGTTTTTGCCAATAAGTTGATGTGAAGATTAATTTATTAGGATTGAAAGGCAATAAAACTAAGTTCGTGTATTTGCTTACTCGTGGCAAGTTGTTATATTGCTGAAAAGCTTTTTTATTGAAAAAGCCGTAGAAAAGTATTTGATCAGCCTTAATCCAACCTTTCTTGGTGTAAAGCCACATGTTCTTAGGACCGCCATTAAAGTTTTGAATTTTAAATAATGTGTTAGCAGGCAAGAATTTCTTTGTTTTTGCTTGATTGTCAGGATAACTATAAATTGCTACTTTAGTGTTAGGCTTAGCAATTATTTTTTTATTTTCATAAGGTGCAATATCATTACGGCGTAAATCTAAGTTGACGAATTCCGCTGAAATAAAAGTTTTTTCTGCTATCTGATAGTATAATTTGTTGTCGACTCGCACGCCGTAAGTTACATTAACTTTTTGGTTAGGTCGAACGTATTTCTTTTCCTTAATTCGGACATAGGGATTCATCATAGTAGGGGTCTTAGTTTTACCAAAATAGATTCCTGTTCGATTGATAGCATATTTTTTAGTACCACTTTTGGCTAATTTATATTTAAACCCAGTAGCGGGGAAGTTGGTAACGACCCCATCGACATTACGATTAATTAACCAATGCCAAAGAGCAGGTGATTCATCCATTTCTGCCCAGACAAATAATTGTTTATGCAACTTGTGGAGCCAGTGAATTAAGAAGGGATGCTCTTGAACAATGTCAGAAGCGGCGTTTACGGCATTTACTTGAGGCAAAATACTGAAGTTAATGCGTTTTAAGCTACCTACAATGAAGATTAAATAAGCATCAGACATTATTTTTCTAAAATGAAACAGACTTGCTGCAGAAAATGAATGAATCATGATACGTTTTTGCATATGATACTTCTTAACTACTGCAGCAATTTTATCTTCTAATTCGTAAGATGGGTTGATACTATGATCAATCTTGGTTTCTAAAACAAATTTGGCGCTAGGTTTATTTTTATAATGCTCAAATAATTCATTAAGCGACATTACGTGTTCGCCATTATCGTACTTTAGCTGTTTAAGTGTCTCAAAGTTATTTTGTGATACAATTGCATGTGTATGAGTGACTCGCTCAAGGTCGTCATCATGAGAGATGACTAAAACTCCATCTTTGGAAAGTTGGAGATCGAGTTCGACGTAATCAGCACCGGAATTGAAGGCAGAATCATCAGACTGAATAGTTTCTTCAGGATACTTGATGGGATCGCCGCGGTGACCAACAACAGTAAAACCACTTGTCGTTAAAAAGATTAAGCTAAAAAAAAGAGCCCAAAATAGTTGGCTTTTAAATTTCATATGTGTACACCTCTATCGCATATTAACAATAGCATGGTTACACATTTTTTTCTATTTATAGTATGATTCTGTTATTCCAAAAGGGTGAAATTGATGGAACAATTGGATTTAATTGAAGAGATTACCAGAAATGATGGTAGTCGTTATTATGAAATTTCTAATATTGATCAAAATGGAATTGCTGAATTAGCGGTGGACCATGGTGAAATTAAAAAAGTACGGATATTACAGTTGAATATTCCGCGTACTACTGCATTAATTGAGTATGAAAAATATATCAATGATACTTATGATTTGCAGACATTGACTAATGAAGATGATTGGAAAAATCCTAAGTGGGTAGAATGGGATAAGCCTAAAGGCAAAATTTTGGATGCTTATCACATGATATTGAAGGCCAATCGAATTGGATAGAAAGTAGTACAAAAATGGAAACTTTGCGAATTTTACATACTAATGATCTACACTCACATTTTGAACACTTTCCTAAAATTGGGCGCTATTTAAAAAAGGCTCAGGCAGATACTTCAGTTGATGAAGTTTATACTTTTGATGCCGGTGACTTTATGGATCGTTCGCATCCCTTAACCGATGCAACTGAAGGCCAAGCTAATATTAAATTAATGAATGGCTTTCACTATGATGCGATCACGATTGGCAACAATGAAGGAATATCTAATCCGCACTGGGTGTTAGAAAGATTGTTTGATCATGCTGATTTCCCAGTAATTTTGGCTAATTTGCGTGAAGAAGACGAATCCATGCCTAAATGGGCAGTGGGTCATAAAATTATTAAAACCAAGAAAAACACGCGAATTGCTTTAATCGGCCTTACTGCAGCATATCCCATGACTTATGGTCCTAATCACTGGCATGTCAAAATGCTAGGTCATGCAATGGATCAACAATTAGCTCAAATTAAGGATCAATATGATGTTTTGATTCTGATTACTCATGTAGGACTTAAGATGGACCGCTGGCTTGCCAAGAATTATCCGCAAATCGATCTGATCGTTGGTGGTCACAGTCATGATCTATTAGCTCATGGTGAAAAAGTTGAACATACTTGGATTACTCAAACTGGAAAATGGGGTAATTACGTTGGCGATATTCATGTTGAACTCGAAAACCACCATGTAACTAAAATCGTGCCTGATACGATTCCTACAGCTTCAATGCCAGAAATGTCAGAAGATGAGGCAGTTATTCAAGGCTACTATGATAAAGGTCAAAAACTTTTGTCTGAACATAAAGTAGCTAAGCTGCCTGAAAAATTTAATGATGACAAAATCGCGGCAGTTCAAGTTTCGCTTGATGCGATTGCTGATTTTGCCAAGACAGATTTAGCAATTTTGAGTTCAGGATTATTTTTGACCCCATTTAAGAGTGGAGTTTTAACTCAGTATGATTTGCAAAAGGCATTGCCACATCCTATGCATGTTGTGCGTTCTACCTTAAAAGGCAGCGATCTTTGGCGTTTAGTAATGGAAATTGAAAAGAATCGCCATTATTTGGATCATTTTCATTTGCAAGGGATGAGCTTTAGAGGCAAGATCTTTGGGCAAATGTATTACAAGGGAATTAAAGTAGATACTCGTAAGCGAATCGTTTATGCCAATGGTCATGAGATTGATCCAGAAGAAGAGTATCAAATCGCTTGCCTTGATCACTATGTATTAGTGCCATTCTTCCCGACTTTAGCTATTGTTGGTGAAAATGAATTCCTATTCCCTCAATTTTTGCGTGAAGTTGTTGGCAATTATTTAGCTAAAATATACCCACTATCATCGAGAAGTGAAGTAAATGACAGAAAAAAATAAAACTAATTCAGAAAAAAGCGCAGAGGAAAAAGTAAATAAATTTGAAGAAGAGCAGCCTTTGCGTCATCCGCTTGCTAACGTAGCACAGGATGGTAAAAGTATAAAAATTAATGATCAGTTATATACCATTGTCACTAATGAACGGGATGCGCTCGATCTAGAAATACTCCGTAAAAAATATGATCCATTTTTGGATCAATATGATTATTTAGTAGGGGATGTTTCAAGTGACCACCTGCGCTTAAAGGGCTTTTATAAAGATGAAGCTCGCACTTCGATTGATAAAAAAGAGATGGCGATCGTAGATTATTTAACTGAATATTGTAATCCGGGTGGGCCGTATTTTATCTTGGAATTAACTAATCCTACTCATCATTATTCACATCAAAGACCGCGCAAACCGCATTATGAACGTGAACGTAATCGTAAGAATGATCGCTTCCACTCACGTCGACGTCACGGCAGGGGATATCGTAAAACTGAAAATAATCCATTCAAGAAGCGTCGAGTTCATCAAACCAAATTTAAAAAGAAGCAGTCAATTGCAGTCAAAAAAGAATTTGGACGTCATCATTCTTTTATTATTAAGAAAAGAAAGGGAAACTAGTGAAAGATTACCGGGTATTTTTAATTGACTTAGATGGGACAGTTTATCGTGGCAAGGATACTGTTGAATCAGGAGTAAGATTTGTTCATCGTTTAATTGAGCAAAAAAAAGATTATTTATTTTTAACCAATAATACGACTAGAACACCTCAAATGGTGGTCGATAAATTAAAGAGACACGGGGTAGAAACCGATACTGATCATATTTATACGCCAAGTATGGCAACAGCCAGTTATATTTTGAGTCAGAATAAAGATCATTCAAATAAAAAGATCGGTTTATACATCATTGGCGAAATCGGCTTATGGAGAGAGCTATTGCAGCATCCTGAATTTGAACTTAATGAGGAAAATCCTGATTACGTTATTGTCGGGATGGACAAGGATTTGACTTATCATAAAGTTCGTGTAGCCTCAAGAGCAATTAGACGCGGGGCTACTTTTATTGGTACTAATGCTGATATGAATTTGCCTACAGGGGATGAATTAATCCCAGGCAATGGATCTCAGTGCGTTTTTGTTGCAGCGGCTAGTGGGGTAGATCCGTTATACATTGGTAAACCAGAATCTATCATCGTAAAAAAGGCTTTAGCTAAAGTAGGATATTCTAAAGATGATGCCTTACTAGTAGGTGATAACTACGATACTGATATCAAAGCAGGTTTTAATAGTGATGTAGATCAATTATTAACTTTGACGGGTGTAACTCAAAAAGAAGATATTGTTGGCAAACGCCAACCAACGTATATGGTTGATAACTTAGACGAATTCGAACTATGATTACAAAAGATAATTTTTTTGGACTGATATATCATTTTTTGTTTGCCATTTCGAGTAGTGTAGTGGGAGCTATTGTCGCTAGCTGGCCGCTTTTGTTTATTTTTATGCTGGTACAAAAGACATATGAGACTGTTCACATGTCTTTATTTCAAGTAATGCATAATTATAACCAGTTGATGATTTATTTGATCTGGCCCTTTAAAAAGCGGCTTAAAATGGATAATTTTCCCACATCCGCTAATGCAGCAGAACATTTTGCGGAATGTAAGCAATTATTCGTTTTTGCTGTACTCGTATTTATTGTTTGTTTAATGCTGTATTTTGTTTTTAAAAAGCGTAGAAAAAAAGCGCTGCTTAGCTTGGATAAATCTGCAGCACTTATTTTATTGTTATTGCCAATCGTAGTATTTCCTTTTGCAGTAACCAATTTTGATAGTTTTTTTGTAATTTTTCACCACATGTTGTTTAACAACAATGATTGGTTATTCGATCCGAATACTGATCCGATAATCAATGTGTTGACCGAAGGCTTTTTTGCATCTTGTTTTGCAGTAGCTGGGATTATTTACGAATTATATTTTGCTGAAAAGTTGTTACGAAGATAAAAAAGAGTTCCATTAGTGGAACTCTTTTTTGAGTGAGATTTTTTTCTTCAAAGCTACGATGGCAATTGGAACAACTGAAACCAGGATGATGGCAATTACAATCATTGAAAAATGATCTTTTACTACAGGGATGTCACCAAAGAAGAATCCGATAACAGTAAATAATCCTGTCCAAAGTAAACCACCGATAATATTATAAGCAATAAATTTACCGTAATGCATTTTGCTACCGCCAGAAATAAAGGGGACAAATGTCCGGATAAATGGAATAAATCTTCCAATCACAATTGTAATTGGACCATGGCGTTCAAAGAACTTTTCCGCAGCTAGTCGATTATTTTGATTGATTAATTTATTGAACCAACTGTGTTTTTCACCTGCTCTAGTAGACCATGCTCCAATTTCATAATTGGCGGTGTCACCTAGTATGGCAGCTAAGGCAACGATTAAATATATTAGCCAAATATTTAAACCATATTTTGGGTTAGCGGCCATCGCACTAGCGGCAAAGATAAGTGAATCACCTGGCAAGAATGGGAAGATAACTACACCAGTTTCAATAAAAATGATGGCGAACAAGATCAAGTAAGACCAACCACCAGATTGGTTAACGATTGTGACCAAGTGGTCATCAATATGTAAGATAAAATCGATTAAAGTCATTTCTTTCTCCTAAATGCTAGTTGAGTGAATGGTTAAAGTTTTTTCTGGAAATAGATCACGCATAATAGAAGTAATAGCGATTTGAGCTTCTCCAAAACCTAAAGCAATTAGAGGAACCCGTCCAGGATAGCTTACTACGTCTCCAGCAGCATAGATTCCATCAATGTTGGTTTTCATCGTTGGATCAACAGCAATATTAGTTCCGTTGAGCTCGATTCCCCATTTTTTCACAAAACGATTATTAGCTTTGAAACCATAAGCGACAATAATTTGATCAAACTGCTCATGGCGTGGTTGAACATCACCCATACCTTTAAGAGTTATATCCAATTGATTATTAACTAATTGGATGTCCTTTGGAAGATAGGGAGTTAAAATTTCGACGTTTGCTAAAGAACGAAGCTTTTTAACGTTGGATTCAAGACCGCGGAATTCATTACGACGATGGATAATTTTGACATTTGTATAATTTGCCAATTCAATTGCTAAATCAAGAGCAGAATCGCCTCCACCGAAGACGCCTATCTTTTGGTTGGCAAAATCTTTAGGGTCTTTAATGAAGTAGTGGACTCTTTTTTGAATATCTTCATTCATCTTCAATGGTAATTCTTTAGGTTTGAATGCTCCTGCACCTGTAGCAATAATAATGCTTTTGGCTAATACCATATCATCTAAGATGAAACCGTCGTCGCTTTTTTTAACATCATTAACTTTATGATTAGTAATAATTTCAGTTTCCTTTGGTAAACCTGATTTTAAATTTTGGATTAAGGCTGTTCCACTGATTGTATTATAAGCAGGGATGTCACTAATTTGTTTAAATGGATAAAGCATTTGGGGCTGACCACCAACCTCAGATAATGAATCGAAGATTAAATTAGACAAGCCATGCAAGTGAGCAAAATGAGCTGCAAATAATCCAACAGGACCGGCACCTATAATTGCGAGATCAACTTTCTTAATTTTTAAAACCTCCTCTAAGTGTTGATGTATCAACTTTAACATGATTTAAGACAATAATCATTTAAAATTTGTACTTGTTTAAATCTGTTGACTAAGGTATATTAATTAAGTCGTCTTTTGAAGGACAGATTTAATTAATAAAAAAATACTTGCAAAATCAAGTTAAGTATTATATATTAATAAAGTCGTCTTGAGAGATGACGAAGAGCTCGAGAGCTTTAAAAAAGTTTTTGAAAAAAAGACTTGCAAAGTTAAAGCAAAACGAGTAATATATTTAAATGTCGTCAGGCGAGAGCTAAGGCGGCAGAAAACAAATCAAAAAAAGTTCTTGACAAAGGATTTGAGATTTGATAAAATATAAAAGTCGTCTGGTTCAGCCAGACGGAGGTAGTACTTTGAAAACTGAACAAAGTTTCGCTAAAAGTGTGCGGGTGTA
>NZ_NFKZ01000029.1:0-22791 GCF_002160635.1 Lactobacillus gallinarum | reverse complement strand
ATAGGCGAAAAGGCAGGTCTTTTCGCCTTTATTTTATACAAAAAAAGAGATCGAATCCAAATGATTCGATCTCTAAAAAAGCACCCTTAATTGTCAATGTCTTAACTTAATGACATTGGGTTTAATCCCGTCGCTTCTAATAAACTATCTTTAGTTAAAATTCAATTTTCCAATTAACATTTCTTGAAAATTTTTCGCCTGGAAGTAAAGTAAAAGCATCTAAGCTATTGCCATCCTCTGGAGCAACTTGAGCTTCAAGGGTAACACCATCATGTTCACCCAAATTATGAGTAGCACCTGTATGATTAAAAGTGTTTGCAGTAAATACTACTACACTCGGTGCATCAGTTATCATAATCAACTTTCTATTCTTACTTGGTGAAGTTAATACAGCTACTGGATCTTGCCCATTTAAAATAAATGGATGATCTAAGCCATTGCGGATTTTAATCTGATGCTCGTCAGAGTTAATAACATCCCCTAGTCTCTTACCATTACGAAAGTCAAAAATAGTTCCGTCAACTCTTTCAATGCTTCCTTTAGGCATAGTGTGATCATCTACTGGTACATAATAATCAGCGTTAATTTTTAGATTTAAATCCATTACATCATGATCTGGTCCATCAAGTCTGAAATATGTATGATTAGTTGGATTAAACAAAGTCGTTTTATCACTATAAGCAGTAATGTTGTAATGCAAATTATTTTCATTATCCAAAGCATAGGTGGTGATTACCTTTATGTTGCCTGGGTAATTGTTATGACCATCTGCTTCAAATAAAGTAAAAATAGCTTCTACATGATCCTTCTTAACTTTAGTGGCAAAATCCCAAGGGCGATTATCAAGACCTATCATTCCACCACCGTGAAGTGAATTATCACCATCATTCAATGGAAATTGTGTGCTATCACGTCCATGTCGCCATAACCCATTACGAATACGTCCAGCAACACGACCTACAGTCCCACCTAAATAATTACGTTCTTTTGCGTAATCTTCCGGTGTTTCAAGAGACATAATAATATTTTCTTTTCCGTTTACAGTAGGAATCTCAAATTTTTCAAGTGTTGCACCGTAATTTAAAATTGTCGCTTGTACTCCATTATCGTTTTGAATAGTAATTTCACAAAGATCTTTACAATTCATGTTGCCATACTTATTAACTACAGCTCTCATCACTTATCACCTACTTTAAGCTAATCCTGACCATATTCCATGAAGCAGGAGCTAAAGTTATATCCAGCTCTTTTTGAGTAAGATCAAACTTATCATTTTTAGCTATCTTCATCTTCCCATCTTCATTGGTTTGTTTCATTCCATAACCTGCAAACTGTGTAGCCTCTTTAACAGTATTAAATTCAAAGTCACCAGCGTTAACATGCAGCTTCATACCGTCTTCCAATGATCTATTTAAAGCAAAAATGGTCACAGTATTTTCTTCATCGTTTAAAATAGCAATACTATCAAGGTATGGAATATTTTCAAAATCTTTTGATGAATATGACGCAGCCTTTTGAATTGGGGTTAAAACGGTACCACGTCCATAATTTGAAACTTGCATAAATGGGAAGAAAATAGATTGCTTCCAGGCATTACCGTCCTCATCTGTCATAATTGGTGCAATAACATTAACTAATTGAGCCAAACACGCAATCTTTACACGGTCAGCATGTTTCAAAATAGTAATCAGCAATGAACCCACTAATAAAGCATCCTCAAAATTGTAAATATCTTCAAGCAAATGTGGAGCAATCTGCCAAGGCTTATTTTTAGCATCTGCATCGTTTGAATGATACCAAACGTTCCATTCATCAAGTGAAAGATTTATCTGTTTGTTGCTGTGCTTTCTCGCCTTAATTGAGTCACAAATGGCAATTACGCCTGAAATAAAATCATCAAGATCTTTACCTTTAGCTAAATAATTAGCTGTATCATTTTCTTGATTGCCATAATATCTATGCAATGAAAGATAGTCTACATTATCATAAGCTTCGTCTAAAACTGTACTTTCCCATGAACCAAAAGTTGGCATATCAAGAGCTGAACTACCACATACTACAGTTTCAATACTTTCATCAACTAATTTCATAGCTTTAGAGGTTTCATTAGCAGCGCGACCATATTCTGTCGCAGTCTTATGACCAATTTGCCATGGACCATCCATTTCATTACCAACACACCAAGTTTTAATGTTAAATGGCTCTTCTGCCCCATTTTGTCGACGCCAATCACTGTAAGCCGTACCTTTAGGGAAATTACAGTATTCAACTAAATGACGAGCTGCATCAATTCCTCGTGTTCCCATATTAACAGCCATCATTGTATTCGTATTGGCCTTTTTAGCCCACTTTTCAAACTCATGTAAACCAAATTGATTGGTTTCAATGCTGCGCCAAGCTAAATCGAGGCGCCGCGGCCGGTTCTCCTTTGGACCAACAGAATCCTCCCAATTAAATCCAGAAACAAAATTACCACCAGGATATCTAACAATTGGGACATTTAATTCTTTAACCAAATCAATGACATTCTTATTAAAGCCGTCTTCATCTGCATTGGGATGATCAGGTTGATAAATGCCATCATAGACAGCCCGACCTAAATGTTCAATAAATGATCCGTAAACACGGGGATCTACCTTACTAATTGGTGCATATTTATCTAATGTGAGATTTGCTTTCATTGTCTTTTTCTCCTAAATTTTATTGAATCTGATCTTTATCTCCTGGTTCACCAAAATCAGGTAAGCCATTTTCTTTCCAGTTAAAGTATTTTGCATAAGCATGTCGATCAGGATTATTTAAGGGATCACCTTCAATTTGAGTATAAGGACGTGCGTGATAGATCAGTACATCTTTGCCATTTACCTTAGTAAAGCTATTATGACCAGGTCCCCATAGCTTATTTTGGGGTGCACTCTTGAAAACAGGTTTCTCTGACTTATGCCAAGAATATCCATCAAGTAAATCTAATTTTTGATCTGCCCACAGCATGCCCATCGCATAATTTTCATCCGTTGCGCTAGCAGAATAAGTAATTATTATTTTACCGTCGTGTGTGATTTCAGCAGGACCTTCATTGACTTTGAAGCCTCTTTCCTCCCAGTCATATTCAGGAATAGATAACAATAATTCCTTTCCTTCAACAGTCCATGGATTTTTCATTTTTGCTAAAAACAAATTGGAATTATTATGAATTGCAGGCTCTAGCTGTGCCCAACACATATATAAATCACCATTATGTTCAAATACAGTTGCATCTAATGAAAAACTATCTTGGTGTGTCTTAACTTGACCTTTTTCACTCCATTTTGCAGTTAATGGGTTATCACCTTCCCCTTCAAGAACAAAAATATTATGGTGATGTTTACTGTCTCTAACTTCTGCATCATCAGATGCAGCAAAGTAGACATACCATTTTCCTCGCCAAAAATGTAATTCTGGTGCCCAAATTAATTCACTCATAGGACCACTAGTATGAGCCGACCAAATATATTTAGGCTCTGCGTCTTTTAAATCAGTTAATTTCTTTGCTCTTCGCAGCTCAATTACCTTATAACCTGGTACTGAACCACAAAAGTAGTAATAGCCATCATGTAAATAGACCCAAGGATCAGCTCTTTTTTCTACTAAAGGTTTATTATCCATATTAATTCTCCTCAAAAAATAAACGATGAAAATTCGAAGATTCAAATTTTCACCGTCAAAAACATACTTACGCTAGTATTTAGTTTTTAATAACTACTTTTTCCTTTAAATCATCGAAATCTTTTTGAGTAATTTTCCATAAAACATATGCTGTTAAGGGGATAATAAATAAAATTGCATATTGTGGGAAAATTTTTAGTGACACATAATCTCCAAAGATTAGCACAATCATTAATAATGAAAGAAGTGGTTTTCTAATTAATAAACGTGTTGCAAAAATGATTGAGTTTTTAAAATCCACATAGAAGTAACTTTGTATAAGAATATTCCACATTGCATGGATTATACTTAGAACAATTAATAATGTCAGCATTGGCATAAAAAACTGTCCATTTTTCATTAACTTATTCGCTGAAACTAAATCCAAAAGTAGAAAGATTATGATAATTTCATACATTAAGCTGTTAATCCAACCAGTTTTAAAAGCTGAACTAAAAGCTTTAAAGTAATACTTAGCTCCAGCTATTACTTTATCTCCTACTTCATCATTCTTTAGATAACTTACCAAAGCAACTAAAGAGGGGAAAATCGTGATAGAAGCTATCAAATATACTAATGAAGTAAGTAAAGTAAACTTCAAATTAAAACTTAGAATACACAGAATTAAATTACTAATAAGGAGAAAGATATTACCTAGAATTAATCTCCATGCAATTTGAATTCCTGTATAAATGATATTTCTTCTATGCATATTTGCTCTATCCCTTCACACCACCAACAACGAAGCCATCTTGGAAGGCTTTTTGGTTGAAAATAAATACAAGCATAATTGGTAAAATTGACATTACAGAACCAGCAAACAAAAGTTGATAGTTATTACCATATGGTGTCATAGCTGACATCAACCCTGCTGGGATAACGAAGTTAGTATCTGACTTCATAACAATCAATGGCCATAGGAATGAGTTCCATGCACCCATAGTTGTCAAGATAGTCATAGCCCCAAATGCAGGCTTCATAAGTGGAACATATATCTGCCAGAAAATTCTGAATTCACCACAGCCATCTAACCGAGCAGACTCTGCGTAATCAGGAGCTAAACCCATACAGAACTGTCTAAAGAAGAAGATTGTACCCGCTGGAACAATACCAGGTAGGATAACACCTGCATAAGTGTTCAATAAGCCTAACTTAGTGATTAATTCATACATAGGAATGGTTAAAACATCGCCAGGGAACATCATCATAACTAAAACAATTATGAAAATGACATTTCTTCCTTTGAATCTATACATTGCTAAGCCATAACCAACCATTGAAGTAAGAATTAGGACTAATATGGTTTGAACAATAGTAATGACTAATGAGTTTCTATACCATAACCAGTAGATACCGCCTCTGTTAGTCCATAATGATTTATAGTTATCTAGATTCATTTTTGAAAAATCTAGATGGACATTTAACCCATTTGAGAAAATATCTTGTGCGCTCTTAAATGAGGAAACCACCATAAAGTAGAATGGAATTAAAACAGCGATTGCTATAATTGCCAAGAATATGAAAGCAAGTATGTTATTGATAAGATTTTGTTTCTTTATACTGTGCATAATGTGATGCCCCCCTTTAATCTTTGTCATACAAACCCATGAGTTTAGTTTGAATGGCATTAACTACAGTCACAATGATGAACAACATAACACCAACCGCACAGGACAAACCAAAGTTACCATCAGTAAAGGCAGTCTTATAAATTAAGGTTACTAATGTAGTACCGATATTATTAGGAGATTCCGCACCCCAGTATACATATGATTCGTTAAAGAGTGAGAAACCAGCTTGAATTGAAATAGTCAAAACATAAATAGTAATAGGCTTTAACATTGGGATTGTAATGTAACGGAATTTTTGCCAACCATTAGCACCATCCATATCAGCTGCTTCATAAAGATCTGGTGAGATACCTTGTAATCCTGAAAGGAAGTAAATTGCGTTAACACCAATCCAACGCCATACACAAATTACAACCAAGGCAAACATAGCAGTATGAGGACTGTTTAACCAATCCAATGGCCCAATACCAATATGCGATAGCCATTCATTAAATACACCTGTTTTATCTGAACTAAAAGCATATCTGAAGATCAGACCAGCAATAACAGTTGAAGTTAATACTGGTGCAAAGTAAACTGACTTAAAGAAGCCGGTCATAGGTGTACCTTTTCTATTAATAATAAATGCTACAAACATTGGAAGTGGAATTAAAATTACCAAAGTCCAAACTGTATATCTGAAGACATTCCATAATGCAGCATAGAAGTCCTTCATAATAAACAGTTGTTTATAATTAGTTAACCCAATCCAAGTTGAACCAGCTACACCATTAACTTGTTCAAAACTCATCTTTATCGCTGAGAAGAATGGATAAACTGAGAAAAGGCAAAACGCTATAATGAATGGTGAGACAAACAGATATGGCGCAACTTTTTGCCAATTTATCTTGTGGCGACGGTGAATGTTCTTTTTACTAACAGATTCACTCATATTTATCGCTCCTTGTCTTTAAATGAAATAATGGAATTCGACCTTACTGAGGAATTCCATTAATTCTTAAGATCTAATTTTTAGCAGCTTTAAATTGTTTTGTAAGTGCCTTTTGAGCAGTATCCAAAGCAGTCTTTGCTGATGGGTGTCCCTTACCAATTACACTAGGTAAAGTGTACTTCAATAAGTAGTCATTTAATGCTGGTGAATTCTTATCAGTAGTAGTTACGTGTCCAGTTTGATTTTGTAATTTAACTAAAACATTGAAAATGTCTTTACCGAAGTATTCAGTGTATTGATTATCCTGCTTTACAACTGGTGAAGTCCAAACGTCCTTACGGATAGGGTCAAATCCTAACAAACTCCATTGTTTACCAGCCATAGTCTTATTAGCTTTACCAAAGACAACGAATTCCTTGGCAAGTTTTTGAACTGATTTAGGTGTTTGATTAGTTACCATAGTGGCAGTACCACCACCATCGGCAGAAGTACGGTTTCCTTTATTAAACACTGGCATTGGTGCAATTGCAATCTTGCCCTTTAACTTAGGCATAAATGAAACCATACGGCTCATGTACCATGCAGGCATAGTTACTGAAGCAACATTACCTTTATTAAATTGAGCATAAGCTTGATCGTTATCAATGTTGCCACCTGGAGACTTTCTAGCAATCTTATCCTTGTAGATCCAGTCTTGACCCATTTGAAGTGAACGAACAGCAGCTGCATTATTTACATCTGGTTCAGTCTTAGCTTTATTGAACAAGTCAGCATGTTGTTGTGAAATTTGTGCATACCATTGGAAGTTCGCATTTGGTGAATACCAAGTCATAAACTTGCCAGTCTTACTTTTAACTTGCTTACCTGCATCTGTATATTGCTTCCAAGTTTTAATGTTCTTGTAGTTAACTCCGGCTTTTTTAAGAATGTCAGTATTATAGTAAGTTACATATGTACCTACGTGATAATCAAGTCCGTAGTATTTACCATCTTTTTTGTAGTTATCAAGTCTTGATTGAATTAGTTCACTCTTATATGGAGCAATTTCTTTGTTTAATGATAAGTATGGTGGGTTCTTAGCTTTTAATTGAATAGCGGCTTGTCCCAGTTCAACATCAACGAAGTCTGGTGCACCTGTACCACCTTGTAAAGCAGTAGTTAACTTTTCATTTTCGTTTGCGAATGGTAAAACCGTAGTTTTTACTTCAATTTGACGCTTTGGGTGTTCTTTATTCCAAAGCTTAGCTGCTTCTTTCCAATATTTGGTATGGATTTGTTCAAATGTCCAATAAGTCAAAACCGTTTTACCATCTTTGGTTTTTTCTGGTTGACTATTGTTCTTATTTCCACAAGCACTTAATGATAAAGCTGTTAAGACTGCAACTCCAACTAAAGCAGTCTTCTTAAAAGCTTTTTTCCATTTACTACTCATATGTATCCTCCTCTGTATCTAATTGCGTTTTCTGAGTTTAGAGCGCTTTCGTTGATTACAGTTATAGTATCCTACTTGTTAGGATAAATGTCAATAAATTTTTAAAATTAATTAAATAAATTAAGTATAAATTCCATAAGCAGTAGCAACTTATACAGATAAATAATGCATTCTCAATTGTAAGCACAAATATTTTGCGTTAAACTTGAACTAACCTACTAATAGTATAAGGAGTATCTAGTCTATGTTGAAACGTCAAATAATTCGAGAAGAGCTTTCTCGACACAAAACAGTAACTAGTAAAATAAAGTACATTGTATTTGCATTCAAATTTGAATTAATCGTTGCAATTGTTGTATTAGGTTTTGTTGGTTTTTTCGCTCATTCAATTCTGGTTCATGACAATCCTGTTTTGAATGTTGGAATTTATACACCAAATAAAGAAATCAATAGTCTTCAAATTTCTACAACATCTGAAAAATTAGTTAAAGCACTGCATGTTAACTATAACAATCATCGTGATACTGTCTCTATCACAGCTGGTTCAACTATGAAGATCAGTGATAAAACAAAGATGCAAAGTATGTTGATGGCAGGTCAACTCGATGTTTTAGTTGTTGGAAAAAATGATTTTAATACTCTAAAGAAGAAAACCAAGAATTTCAAAGTTATCCCTAATAACTTAACCCAAAAGATAAAATCACAATATAAATTTACCCATAAGGGAAGAATTGTTGGGATCTCCGCTAATCAGTTGCCTATTTTTAAGAACACTGTTAAATCAAATAACATTATTTTCTGTCTACCTTCAAATGGCAAAAATTCGAAAGAAACCAACAAATTAATCAACTACTTATCATCTTCAATTCATTAAAACTAATCAATTTAAAACAATGCTGATATATCTATCGTTTAACAAAACGAAGATTATCAGCATTTTTTATAATTTTAATTCACTATTTTGGAATAACCAAAGTTACAATACTCTTATCATCAAGAGCAACATTAATTTCATTACCGTTAATTTGGTAATTATTAAAATCGTTTAAATGTATTTTATCAGGCTCTTCAAAACTATTGTGTGCATCTTTTTCATCACTGTGTAAGACTTTGGCATAACTAGGTTTCTTCACCGCATTTGTCATTTTAATTGTAAGATTGTTACTTTGATTTAAAGAAGTATTACAAATGGATATAATGTAATTATTTTCTTTTTCAGAAATTGAATAATTGATTGGATCACCGTTATCACTATAAGCGGCAATAAATTTAGCATCTTGATGAAGCTTATACATATCGAAGACATAATAAGTTGGAGTTAGAACCATCTGGTTGCCTTTAGTTAAGATCATGGACTGTAATACATTAACAGTTTGAGCAATATTAGTCATTCCAACTAAGCCAGCATGTTTAGCAAAGATATTCAATGTAGTGGCTGCCATTATAGCATCCCTGATAGTATTTTGCTGCTGCAAAAATGCAGGGTTTGTACCTGATTCAGCATGAAGCCAATCTCCCCACTCATCAACAATCAATTTTACTCGATGCTCTGGATCATAACGTTTCATTCTTAGACCATGCTCATGAATAAAGTAATCCATCTTTCTAATACTATAAAGTAATGAATCCCATTCTTTATCTTTAAATCCTACTGCATAGCCCTTTTTATCCCACAAGTCAGTTAAACCATAATGGTGTAAACTTAAGCCATCCATAAATTCACTGGCATTTTTCATCACTACATCTGTCCAGTTAAAATCATCGATATTAGGACCACATCCTATCTTAACCAATGGTTTCTGGCTGTTATCATATTGATGCACAAAACTTTGCCACAAACGATATAAGTCAGCATAAAACTCGGGACGCATATGTCCGTCTTCGCCCCATTCTTCATTGCCAATTCCTACAAAGCGTAATTTCCATGGCTTCTCATGACCATTTTTAGCACGTAAATCAGCCATTGGGCCATAAGGACTAGTAATATATTCGAGCCAATCCGTCATCTCTTGAATAGTACCTGAAGACATATTAACATTCAAATATGATTCAGCTCCAATTTGCTGACAAAAATCAAAATACTCGTGTGTACCAAATTCATTACTTTCAAGTGATCCACCCCAACTAGTATTTACGATTGGGGTTCTCTTATTTCCAATACCATCTTTCCAATGATAAATATCAGAGAAATACCCACCAGGCCATCGTAGAACTGGAACTTTAATATTTCTAAGTGCCCGAACTACATCACTTCTAATTCCTCTAACATTTTCAATATCACTATCTTTGCCTACCCAAATACCCCCATAAATGCCAGTACCTAAATGTTCACTAAATTGTCCTTGTAAATACTTACTCAAGGTTACAGTAGGCTTAATATTTCTAATATCAACTACATTACTCATCTCTATATCTCCTCGTTTAACCATACACTCATCGAACTTGGTTTTCTATTTGCCCAGGCATAGTATGGAATTAAAGTTAAAGGTCTAATTTCGTTATCCTTTTCTAATTTGGTCGTATATAACTTTGTTTCATTAGTATGGATACTATTTTGAATTTTAACCTTCACAATTCCTTCCAGCATTTTTGAATCAAGCTCTGACTCTGCATCAGTAGGCGTCGGAATTTGATACTCATCGTAACTACCAGAATTATCTATTCCTTCAGCACAATAAATAATTGGACCTCTTTGAATAGCAACTTTACCATGATCATCACTAACCCTAGCATTCGCATGTATCAAATGCACATTCATATCCAAGTTAATTGAAATCTCGTAATCTTCTGAGATTTTGAAGTATTGTATACCATTCTGAATATTAGTTTTTATTGACGTATCATTTACTTTAATACTAGTTTCTTTACTCCAAGCCGGAATTCTAATTGCCAAATCAAAAGACTTTTTATTTGGATTTGAAACCTTAACTTTAATTTTTCCATACCAAGGTAATTGACTTTCAACTTCGATTTTTACTTGATCAGAAAATTCAGTTTGATTTGAAATTAGTTGGTCAATTAAAATCTGATCACCTTTAATGGCATAGATATATTGATCGATTGATGCAATTAATCTAGTAATATTTGCCGGGCAACAAGCACAAGAAAACCACGATAATCTTCTATTTGATAAATGTGAACTTGCAGGGTTTAAATATGATTTATTTGATATTTCTAATGGATTTGCATAAAAATAGTGTTCTCCGTCTAAGGAAATCCCGGTTAAAGCACCATTATATAGCTCTCGCTCAAGAATATCGCCATATTCTCCTTTAAATTCACTATTTTCTAGTTGTTTAGCTAGCATTATCATAGCTACTGATGCACAAGTTTCACCATAATCTGTTTTATTTGGCAAGTCATAATCATAAGTAAAGGCTTCACCAGCTGCAGTTTGCCCCACATTACCAGTAATATACATTTGCTTATTAGTTATATCTGTCCATAAGCGTTTAACCGCTTCTAATAGCTTTTTGTCTTTCTTAAGTCTTGCTACATGAGCTGCACCCGTCAAATAATATAAAACTCTTACAGCGTGTCCTTGAACCATTTTCACATCAAAAATAGGTCTTTCATCAAATAAATAATTATTTTTGGCATGTCTCATTTCAGGAAATGGATCATACTTAATGTCATTAAGCTGGTTTTGTTTGTCAAAGAAATCTGGTTCAGTACCACGAACTAACACAAAGTAATTTGCCAAATTCAAATACTTTTTATTATGAGTACAGTCATATAATTTGGTTAAAGCCAATTCGATTTCCGGATGTCCATCATAACCATGTATTTTATCAGAAGCATCTCCAAAATTGCGATCAATACAATCAGCCATCTTTTCTGCAATTTCTAAGGCTTGCTTGTTTTTAGTGACATTGTAATATGCTACTCCCGCTTCAATATAATGTCCCATAGAATAGAGCTCATGTGACTGTTGTAGCTGTCTAAACTTCAGACTAGGTGTATCAATTTGATAACGCGTTGACAAATAGCCATCACTAGCTTGAGCTTTCCCGATCAAATTAATAACTCGATCTGCTAAAGTTTTTAATTCATTTGAATACTGATAACGCAAAACATAAGCTACAGTTTCTAACCACTTGTAGACATCCGTATCTTGAAAGATCATCCCTTGGTGATGCCCTTCTTTTTCTTGAGCAGCAATTTTTAAATTTTCAATTGCACCACTTTTCTCACTGGCTCCACCAGCTACTCTATCACTTGTTACTTCAGGTTGTTCACTATCAGAAATCATCTTCCATTGAAAAGGTACTGCCATTTTGGCAATTAAATCTCGATACCTTTGCCAAAATGGGGATGTTATTTCAATATTTTTTAGTCTTATTTCCTCGCTCATTTTTAGATTCCTTTCTTCAGCTAGAAAGCGATTTCATTTGAATTATATCATACAAATTAAGATGAATTAAATTCTTAACACGTATTCATCCTATAAATTTTACTAGTTCTATTGATTTATCCGTTCAAATATAATAATGTTAACTTGAAATGATTCTATAAAAAGGAGGATTTTACATGCATCTTTCAAAAAAAGTAAAACGTCATTTACTGCTCGGTGCAAGTGCTATTACAGTAGCTCTTGTTTCTGTGGGCTTAACTTCTTGTAGTAAACCACAAGCCTTTAAACCATCAAAATGGCATACAACGATGGAAAAACATCCTGCTATTCACGATCCGTCAATCGTAATGGTTAAAGATAAAAGTGGAAAGCCACATTACTACGTCTTTGGTACACATGTAACTGAAGCTGAATCCGATGACTTGGTACACTGGAATGTACCATTTACGACAAATTATGAGAATCCTAAAAAGAATATTATTCTTGGAAATTTTGATAAGAATTTAAAAGTTCCATTCAAGTGGGCTGGCCACAATGACGCTGATTCTGCAGGTGGCTACGCCATATGGGCACCTGACGTTCATTACGACAAAGACTATAAATGGGCAGACGGATCAAAAGGAGCATATTTATACTATTTTGCTAACTCCTCAACATGGAGGAGATCGGTAATTTCTGTAGCTGCTTCTAAGTCAATTAAAGGTCCGTACACTAATGTTAAACCGATTGTTTATTCTGGTTTTACAAAAAATGACGCTACAGATGGTAGTGATCGAAATATTAAATATACTAAAACTAACCTACCTAAGTTAATTAAATCCGGAAAAGTTAGCGGTTGGAGCGACAAATGGAATATGCCTGGTGGTTCAGAATGGAATCACTTTTATGCTCCCAATGCGATCGACCCTGCCGTATTCACCGACGCACATGGAAAGACTTGGATGGTGTATGGATCGTGGTCTGGTGGCATCTTTATGTTAAGGATCAATCCAAAAACCGGTACAGCATATTACCCTGGTCATGACAGTAAAACTAAAGATGGTCGAATTATTGATCGTTACTTTGGTACTAAATTATTGGGTGGATATCATCAATCCGGTGAAGGTCCGTATATCATGTATGACAAAGCCAATAAATATTATTACCTCTTTATTACCATAGGAGGACTTGATTACCAAGGTGGTTATAATATGCGAATGTGGCGTTCCAAGTCACCGGATGGACCGTATGTGGATGCCAAAGGTCAGGCAGCTCCTAGTTATAAAGAAGCTACTGGATCTAAGATTAATACTAAATATGGTATTAAAATTAGTGGTAACTATAAATTGCCAGGAATGGATAAATCTTATAAATCTGGTGGGCATAATTCTGCTATAAAGACACCGAATGGACAATATTTCTTGGTATATCACACCAGATTCTCATTTGATAATAATTTCCAGTTGAGAGTCCATCAAATGATGATGAATAAAGAAAATTGGCCTGTTAATTTACCGTTCGCATACACCGATAAAAAACCGTCAGCTTTAGCTAAAAATAAGATTCCCGGAACATATACCTTTTATAATCTAGGCACTCAAACTTCTGCTAGTGACGTCGCTAGAAAAGAAATAACTTTATCCGAGAATCATCTAGTTACTGGTGGCATGACTGGAAAATGGAAAATTGAACCTAAAGATTCTAAAACATATTACTTAACTATTACTTCTGGTAAAACCAAATACAATGGCGTAGTCACAACACAATACGATAATGAAGAAAAAAAGTCTGGATGGAAAATCGTATTATCTGCCATCGGTAATAATAATGAAACCATTTGGGGATTCAAAGACCTCAAATAATAAATTGACTCTTTAAATATGTGATAAGCTCATATTTAAAGAGTTTTTTTGTTCTAAACTAATAAAAGGCCGTAGAACTTATTTGTCCTACGGTCTTTCTTACATTATGAATTTATTTGTGAATTATATTGTTTTGATTATTCTAGAGGGAGAAATATTAATTAAATTAGCTTAAATTGATTTATTTTTCAATATCTACGAAGTTAATACCAAACAATCTTGTTAACTCACGCAATTGTTCTTCACTGGCATTGAATGAAATAACTGAGTGGTGACCACCACCTGCACGCATCCATGCTTTGGCACCTTCAGCTAAGCCCATCTTAGGTGTCCATAATTGCTTAGCAGTTGGAAGCTTTGGCATTGGCTTTTCAGGTAATTTACCGTCAACTGGATAAGATACAATCTTATACCCGTCATCAAAGTATGACAAGGTAAGACAAATGGCATCCCCTTCTGAACCAGTAAATACCAGTCTAGCTGGATCTGCTTTACCACCAATACCTAGTGGGTGAACTTCTACACGTGGCTTATCTGAAGCTAATGTTGGATCAACTTCAAGCATGTGTGAACCCATAATTGTTTCGTGACCATGCCGTAAGTCTAACGTGTAGTCTTCCATTAAACCAGTCTTCTTGTTAGAAGCCAAAATCTTCATCAAGCGACTCAATCCAGCAGTCTTGAAGTCACCTTCTGGACCAAATCCATAGCCTTCTGCTTCAAGCATTTGTGCAGACAAGCCTGGTAATTGTTCTAAGCCTTCAAGATCTTGGAAATTATCACAGACAACATTGTAGTCATGATCATCCATGAACTTCTTAAAGGCTAAATATTCACGTAATTGATAGCGAACGGCATGAACATACTTGTCGTGATCGTTGTCACCTTCAACCATGTCATACTTTTCTTCGAGTTTCTTGTATTCTTTGTCAATATCATCCTCAGAAACTGCATTTACATATTTAACTAATTCAGATACTGGCCAGTAATCTACAGTCCAGCCCAATTTAATTTGTGCAGCAACCTTATCGCCTTCAGTTACGGCAACATCACGCATAGTATCACCAAAACGTACGATTCTGATATGGAAGCTTTCATTATATGCTACAGCTACATGTTGCCAGTCAGCGATTTGTTTTTGAACATCTTCATCGCCCCACCAGCCATAAACAATTGTATCAGGTACGTGCATTCTAGCATTAATGTATTCATACTCACGATCACCATGGGCACTTTGATTCAAGTTCATATAATCCATATCAATGGTGTCAAATGGGATATAATTCAAATATTGCGTTGCCAAATGAAGCAGTGGCTTTTGTAATAATTGCGTCCCACGAATCCAATTTTTGGCTGGTGAGAAGGTATGCATCCAAGTAATCACACCAGCACAACTATCATCATAGTTGGCATCCTTCATAATTTGAGTAATGCTTTCAGCTGTAGTAGCTACTAGCTTAAAGTCAATTGGATAATCCAGCTTTTTGCTATCATTTAAGCCTTTAACGATTTTTTCAGCATTTTCCTTAACTTCTCTTAAAGTTTCTTCGCCGTAAAGTGGTTGACTTCCGACGATAAACCAAAATCTATAATTTGGCATCTTACGCATATTAACGATCTCCTTTTTAAAATCTGTTTTACTAAACGCTTTCATAAATTATTGTAGTAAATTTATACGTATAAATCAATACTAATTTATGCTTTATTGTACTTTTTATCCGAATAAATGATATGATTAATTTGAAAATTTGTCATATTTGTTTATAGAAAGGAATATATGATGCAAGCAAATATTAAATGGCTTGATGATCCTCGTATCTTTAGTGTTAACCAGATTAAAGCGCATAGTGATCATCAATTTTATCGTAATTATGATGAATGGCAACGTAACAATAGCAGTTTTCAACAAAGCTTAAATGGTCGTTGGCAATTTAATTTTTTTAATAATCCTCAACAATTACCAGACAAATTATTATTAACTGGTAGAGAAATAAAAAATACTACTTCTATCCTTGTTCCAAGTGAAATAGAACTTCAAGGATATGCGCAAAATCAATATACAAATGACCGTTATCCTTGGGAAGGAAAAATCTATCGTCGACCGGCTTATATTTTGGATAAAAATGATACTCAAGAAAATTCGTTTAGTCAGGGAAAAGATAATACAGTTGGTTACTATTTAAAACATTTTGATTTAAATCCGACTTTACAGAATAAGAACATACGAATTCGTTTTGAAGGAGTAGAACGTGCATTTTATGTATTTCTTAACAATCATTTTATTGGTTACGCAGAAGATAGTTTTACTCCATCTGAATTTGATTTATCGCAATATATAAAGAACAAAAATAACCTTTTAACTGTAGTTGTTTTCAAGCATTCAACTGCTTCTTGGTTAGAAGATCAAGATATGTTCCGCTTTTTAGGAATCTTCAGAAATGTGGAGCTGCTTGCAACTGAATCTACACATCTTGAAGATTTAGATTTAAGACCAAAATTAAATCATGATAACCAAAGCGGCCTTTTAGCTGCACACTTGTCATTCATTGGTAAAAAAGATGGCTTCATTCATATCTATGTCAAAGATCATAATGGTAAAAGTTTATTTGATCAACAATACTCGATAGAAAATCAATTAAACATTGATAATATTACATTTAAATCTGTACATCCCTGGAGTAATCATGATCCTTATCTTTATCAATTATTTATTGAAGTTTATTCTTCGAATTCAACTTTACTGGAACTTATTCCATATCAGTTTGGCTTTCGACGTATTGAAATTAATGATCAACATGTTGTTTTACTGAATGGAAAGAGATTGATAATAAATGGCGTTAATCGTCACGAGTGGGATGCTGAACGCGGAAGAGCGATTACCTTAGATTATATGAAACAAGATATTAAAAGTTTTCAAAAAAATAATATTAATGCAGTCCGAACTTGTCACTATCCCGACCAAATTCCATGGTATTACATGTGTGATCAAAGTGGAATTTATGTCATGGCAGAGAATAATATGGAAACACATGGGACCTGGCAACAAGCAGACTATAATGTTCCCGGTTCTAGTCCAGAATGGTTAGATGCAGTGATAGATCGAGCGCGTAACAATTATGAAACACTAAAAAATCATACTAGTTTTGGTCATTAGGCAATGAATCTTATGCCGGTGAAGATATTGCTAAAATGAATGAATTTTACAAATCTCATGATAAAAGTCGTCTAACACATTATGAAGGTGTTAGTTGGACTCCTCAATATAGATCTCGAATTTCTGATATTGAGAGTAGAATGTATCTTCCTCCCAAACAAGTTGAAGATTATCTAAAGAATAATCCTGATAAACCATTCGTAGAGTGCGAATATATGCATGATATGGGGAATTCTTGTGGTGGTATGGGAGACTATATCAAATTGCTTGATCAATATCCACAGTATCTTGGTGGTTTTATTTGGGATTATATTGATCAAGCCTTAACAGTAACTGATAAAATCAGTGGTCAAAAAGTTTTGCGTTATGGCGGTGATTTTGATGATCATCACGCAGATAATGAATTTTCCGGTGATGGATTGATGTTTGCAAACAGAACCGAAAAGCCAGCAATGCAGGAGGTACGCTATTATTATGGTTTACACAAATAAAATGAAGGTAGTATACGGCACCAGAATTTTAGGACTCCACGGTCAGAACTTTAGTTACCTATTTAACTATAATTTACATGGATTAGAATCTATTAAAATCAATAATAAGGAATGGCTATATAGAATGCCTACACCCACTTTTTGGCGTGCGACAACTGACAATGATCGTGGTTGTGGTTTCAATATCAAATCCGCTCAATGGCTTAGTGCTGATATATTTAGGAAAAATAAAGACATCAAATTAGAAGTAGATAATCATTGTTTTTCAACAATTCCAGATGGAGGCAAAAGTAATGTATTTAGCAATCATGAATTTGCTTCACTTGTAAAAATAACTTTTAACTATGAGACGGTCACTATTCCTTCAACTCAAGTTGCTCTAACTTACACAATTAAAGCAAACGGGGAATTAAAAGTTGCCTTACATTATCAAGGAAGAAAAAATCTGCCAAGTCTGCCAGTATTAGGCATTAGATTTATAATTCCTACTCCAGCTATACATTTTGATTATCAAGGACTATCGGGAGAAACATATCCCGACCGCATGAAAGGCGCAATTGAAGGTAAATATCATATAGATGGAATGCCTGTTACACCTTATCTTGTGCCACAGGAAAATGGAATGCATATGAATACTCAAAAATTATTTATTACACGCAATACAACTCAAAATAATACTGATCATATACTCAATCCATTTGGTCTAAAAATCCAGCAAAGCGATTTACCGTTTAACTTTAGTTTATTACCTTACACAAGCGAAGAATTAGAAAATGCCACTCATATTGAGGAACTACCTTTAGAACGAAGAGCAGTTTTAGTAATCGCAGGATGTGTTAGAGGAGTCGGCGGTATTGACAGTTGGGGAAGTGATGTCAAACCTCAGTACACAATTTCTGCTGAAAAAGACTATGATTTCTCCGTTATCTTAAATGCTAAATAATCCCGAATTTGAAAAAATTCTCAAAACAAAAATGATCTAAATTATTCAAAAGTTTAGACTATTTTTATTTTCATATTAATTATCAATGTATATAGTGATATACTAATTTCAAAAGAATTGTTTTCGCTATCTAGTGCATTAACTCTCTATTTCTTTAACTTTAGAGCTAATAGAACCATTATAAATCATTTTTACTTCATAAAGTTTAGATTCAACTTCTTCACCAGCAATCATTTTAAGCATCATCTTTGCAGCATCTACCCCCATCCTTTCCTTAGGGTGTTCAACTGTAGTCAGCTTAGGAATGACATAATGTCCCATTACGAAATCATCAAAGCCAGCTATAGACACATCCTCAGGAATCTTTAGATCAATAGAACGAACTACATTCATCATCTGAATTGCTAAATCGTCGTTATAGCATACAATCGCCGTTGGTGCTTCCGTTCCTTCCAGTAAGTTAACTGTTTTCTTAAAAACTGGATTCACGTCTTGCTGAGAATGATACATAACTGTCTCACTTAAGTAAGAAATATCTGGATGCCCCATATAGGCATCTAAAAAACCTTTTAATCTATTTGCCCCCTGCATATCATCTATCTGAAAGACACCTAATATTCTCTTGTGCCCCAGTTTTATCAAATGATCAGTCATTTCCTCCTCTGCCTTAGTATCATCCAATTCAAGGTATGGAAAATCTAATTGAGGATAATGAGCATTAATAAATAAAGTTGGAATTCCTGCTTCTTTAAGCTTGGTATAAATTGATAAATCCTTATTTGGTAGAGCACTTTGACTAGGTTCGATAATCAACCCTGATACTTGATTATCAATCATGCGTTGAATGGCTTTTTCTTCACGCTCACAACTATTATGGGTATTATTCAGTATCAAAGAATAACCATTTTCAGTAATTATTCTATCAATACCACTAATAATTCTTGGAAAGATGTAATCTGCTAAGTGAGTAGTAATGACACCAATCAATTTACTATCGTTAACAGGTTTACGTTGCTTCTTCCAGTCATCCACATACATGCCGCCACCTTGAACACGATAAATAAAGCGTTCACTTTCTAATTCTCCAGCTGCACGCCTAATAGTATAACGACTGACACCATACTTTTCCATCAATTCAGATTCTGTCGGTAACTTGCTGCCAACCTCATATTTTCCATTTTTTATTAGGTTTTTAATTTTATCTTTTACATTTTCATATTTTATTTCCGACATAATTGATTGCCTCTACCACGTATAAATTCTCTATTATTTAACAATTTATTATACCAAAAAAGCCATCCAGTTAATATAAATAAAACTTATAAAAAGACCGAAGACCTTATCGTAGTCTTCAGTCTTTTATTGACTAAATACTAAGCATGCTTAGCATGATCCATTGAATGTGCATTATTTTGACCATAATATGCATTCTTACCATGCTTACGGTAATAATGTTTGTCTAATAAATATTGTGGTAAATGACTATTTCCTCTAGTCAACATCAGAGTATGATAATCTTCTTCAGCTATCACTTCCAACACTTTAGCATTGTACACAGCTTGTGCTGGTGTCTTCCCCCAAGTAAATGGGCCATGTTGTGATACCAAAGTTCCTGGTGTAGCCTCATAGTCTAAACCACGTTCTTTAAATGTTCTAACAATTGTTTTACCAGTATTACCTTCATAGTCCTCATTAATTTCTTCTTCAGTTAAAGCATCTGCTGCTGGAACGTCAGTATAGAAAGTATCCGCATGAGTTGTATTTAAGGCAGGAATATCCATTTTAGCTGCCGCAAATGAAACTGCCCAAGGTGAATGCGTATGAACAATTCCACCAATTTTTGGGAAATGATTATATAAATAAGTATGAGTAGGCGTATCTGAGGATGGATTACGTTTTCCTTCGACCACTTCTCCCTTCAAATTTACGACAACCATGTCATCAGGTGTCAATTCATCATATGGCACGCCTGATGGCTTAATGACAAACAGACCTTTTTCACGGTCAATTCCAGAAACATTTCCCCAAGTAAATGTAACCAAATTTAACTTGGGTAACTGCATATTTGCTTCATAAACTTCTTTTTTTAAATCTTCTAACATTGTTTTGTCCTTTCACTACTACTTGATTTTTTCACCAGCTAAAGCTTCTACTGCTAAACCATTTCTATAGCTCTTAATGAATTTTTCATACCCCTCAACTCTTGCAGGTTCAGGGTTCAAAGTTGTACTCTTTGGGTCTTTGAATACTTCTTTATCCAAATAATCAGCTAACGTCTCTTGAGTATCACTTGCCGCATACTGTGCGAGTACAGCCATTCCCCATGGTCCACCTTGACTAGCAGTTTCCATTACTGTAATTGGTAAATTAATAGCATTAGCCAAAATTTGTTGAGCAATCACTGGAGTTCCAAACAAACCACCTTGAGCAACCATTACATCTGTTTGAACATTTTCTTTTTTAGTTAAAATATCCATGCCAATCTTAAGTGGTGCAAATGCGGCATAAAGTTGTGTTAAAAAGAAGTTAGCCAGATTCATCTTACTATTTGGTGTCCTTACGAATAATGGACGACCATTTTGAATGTGAGTAATATTTTCACCAGACAAATAACTATAGTTAATTAATCCACCAGCATCAGAATCAGAATCTTTAGTAGCATTAAACAGAGTGGCATATAAATCATCTGTACTTATCTTTAGACCAGCTTTTTTAGCAAATTCTTTAAATAAGTCTACCCAGGCATTAATATCAGATGAACAATTATTGATATGAACCATCGCAACAGCTGCACCACTTGGCGTTGTCACCATATCAATATCTCTATGCAATTCTTTTAATGGCTTATCCAATACATTCATTGAAAAGGCAGATGTTCCAACCGATATATTTCCTGTTCTTTCTCTTACACTATTAGTTGCCACCATTCCAGTACCGGCGTCGCCTTCTGACGGAGCAATTAAACTTCCCGGCTGTAAATTACCTGATGGATCAATCAATTTAGCACCTTTTGGTGTTAATTGACCAGCTTTTTCACCGGCTACTAGTACTTTAGGCAGAACTTTATTAATATCCCAATTAAATTTTTTGACTTCAGGAAGTTCCTTAAATTTATTTAATAAGTCTTGTCGATAATCCTTTTTCTCACTATCTATTGGAAAAATACCAGAAGCATCTCCAATTCCTGTTACTCTTTGACCACAGAGCTTCCACGTAACATAACTATCCAACGTTGTCACAAAGTTGATATCTTTAACATGTTTTTCGTTATTCAAAATTGCCTGATAAATATGCGCAATTGTCCATCTTTGTGGAATATTGAAATTAAATAATTTTGTTAATTTATCTGCTGCTTCTTCTGTTATATTATTGCGCCAAGTTCTAAATGGAACTAATAGTTTTTCATTTTTATCAAAAGCTAAATAGCCATGCATCATAGCACTAATACCAATTGAATTAATACGGGTTAAAAGAATCCCATATTTATCGGTAATATTCTTACTTAATTCAGCATATGCAGCTTGAATTCCCTTCCAAACATCTTCAATTGAATAAGTCCAAATACCATTAACTAACTTATTTTCCCAAGTAAAACTACCTTTAGCTAACGTTTCAAAATTACCATTAATCAAAACTGCCTTAATCCGTGTTGAACCTAATTCAATCCCTAGTACAGCCTTACCATTCTTAATTGTTTCAATATTTTCTTTATCATTCATAGAGTTTCCTCCATCGTCACAATATTTATTCATCAATTAAATATTATCTCGTATTAATAACAAATTCAATATAAATATCAATAAATTAGCGACTTATCATAATAAATTTTGTGTATTATGTTAAAAAGATTAATGAAGAAAACTAGTTTTTCTATAATTTCCTATATTGACAGCTTTTATTGCACATACAAATAATAAAGTTATTGATCTTTTTCCAAAATCGTGGTATTTATTAAATGAAATCGGTTTCACTTAATAATATCTTTTATTTAAGGAGGATTTTATTATGCACAGTAATAAATTGAATCAGAATTTAACAAATCATTTTTCATTACGCAAACTTAGTATTGGAGTTGTATCAATACTAATCGGTGTATCCTTTGCCGTATTTGACTCTAATCACGTAATGGCAGATACTACTTCTGATTACCACGAGTCAGAAGAACAAACAGAATCAACTATCAATGACTCTCAAAAAAGCCAGAATACTTCAGAACAAAATGAAATTTTAACCACTGAAAAAACAACTGATCTAGCAGCTAATGTTTCATCAAACAAAACATACTAATCTAGTGTTGGATGATTACTCGACGGAGTAGTCGTTCAACACTTTTTCTTTTACTATGTAAAGTGGAGATGAAGCCAATGCCGTGACTGCTTTGGACACATGA
>NZ_NFKZ01000028.1:0-24901 GCF_002160635.1 Lactobacillus gallinarum | reverse complement strand
TCCTTCACCCATAGCGTCACCGCTATCAGCTTGTGGTTCACTACACTTGGCGACAACTACCCGTGGTCTAGACTTTCACTAGACTAGATGAAATGTCATGCCCGACACACAAGAAAAAGGATTAGCTTAGATGACTTTTCTAAACTAATCCTTTTAAGGGAGTTGTGTTGAATGAGAATAACGAGATTTTTTACATTAGCCTACTCATCACTAATGTTGCGAAAATGATTTATCAAGATTAACAAAACGTTCAACGCTAGAGATACTGCAGGGGAGCCTGATTCCTCACTTTCGCAAAAAGGGGATGGACTTTTTATCAATCTTCACTTTTATGGTTGCACAGGGGACAACCAGTAAAAGCAATACCCAATGTATGAATCAATATATGTCCAATAGGATGTATTAATAAGGAATTAGAAGATTTGTTACCTTCTTGCAACTTATCTCTATATTTGTTGCGTTGTATTTTTGTTATGAGTATATAATATCAGCAAGCTGACATTGCGTCACTATTTATTTTTTCTCTTAATAAATTCTTTAGAAATTGCTCAAAATATAATCAACTTCTCCTCCATATTCTTCACCAAATAAATCTAAATGCATGCAAAGATAATAGAAGCGATACCAGTTAAGACGCCGTTCTAGGTCTGGTCTTAAAGGATAAACTTCATTGTATGCTGCATAAAATTCATCATTGAAGCCGCCGAAAACTGTCGTCATCGCTAAATCAAATTCACGATCTGCATACACGGCATCTGGATCAATTAGATAGGGCTTTTCTTTTGCAAACATCACGTTGCCCCACCACAAGTCGCCATGACACAAGCTGGGCTGAACTTCATTTTTTGCATAATAATCTTTAAAAGCAGCTACCATTTTTTGAAAATGTTTTTCACGATAATCATTCCAGCGACCCACTTTTTTGGCATATTCAACTTCGGGCGTCAAGCGTTGATTAACGTAAAAATCTATCCAACTGGAATTCCAATGATTGTCTTTTTTCAAAATTCGAGTTCGATAAGTATCGCCAAAACCAAATTGCTCATGATGATACTGATGCATTTTTGCAACCATTTTTCCGAGATCAGCTTGATTGCCGCTGGTCCTGTCCAGCCAGTTTAAAAGTAAATATGCATCCCCTTCAATTTGACCACTAGCTAAAACTTGTAAAGTGTTTATCCCAGCTTTAGCCATTTCATTTAGTCCTCTTTTTTCATGATCAAAAAAGGAAGCAGGCTTCTTCGGCTGCAACTTCATGAAATAAGTTTTACTAGCAGTTTTAATTCTAAAAGCTTCATTCATGTCGCCGCCATGCACAGATTCACACGAAATAATTTTCTCTATTGGCAATTGACTAAGCCATTTTTGATTTAACTTCATGATTATTTACCTCTTCTTTCATTATAGATTTTTCTCAAAAAAATTAGATCTTTTGTGTTTTGTTGAGCAAAGTGAAGTGTATAATGAGGAATGGTCATACTAATAAATTTTACGGAGGTTGAATTTATGACAAAGATTTTTGCTTACGCTATTCGTAAAGACGAAGAACCATTCTTGAACGAATGGAAGGAAGCTCACAAGGATATCGATGTTGATTTCACTGATAAGCTTTTGACTCCTGAAACTGCAAAGCTTGCTAAGGGTGCAGATGGTGTTGTTGTTTACCAACAATTAGACTACACTGCAGATACTCTTCAAGCATTGGCAGATGCTGGCGTAACTAAGATGTCATTACGTAACGTTGGTGTCGACAACATTGACATGGACAAGGCTAAAGAACTTGGCTTTGAAATTACTAATGTTCCAGTTTACTCACCAGACGCTATTGCTGAACATGCTGCTATTCAAGCTGCACGTGTATTACGTCAAGACAAGCGCATGGACGAAAAGATGGCTAAACGTGATTTACGTTGGGCACCAACTATCGGCCGTGAAGTTCGTGACCAAGTTGTCGGTGTTGTTGGTACTGGTCACATTGGTCAAGTATTTATGAGAATTATGGAAGGTTTCGGCGCAAAGGTTATTGCTTACGATATCTTCAAGAACCCAGAACTTGAAAAGAAGGGTTACTACGTTGACTCACTTGACGATTTGTACAAGCAAGCTGATGTAATTTCACTTCACGTACCAGATGTACCAGCTAACGTTCACATGATCAACGACAAGTCAATCGCAGAAATGAAAGACGGCGTTGTAATTGTAAACTGCTCACGTGGTCCACTTGTTGACACTGACGCAGTTATCCGTGGTTTGGACTCAGGCAAGATCTTCGGCTTCGTTATGGATACTTACGAAGGCGAAGTTGGTGTATTTAACAAGGATTGGGAAGGTAAAGAATTCCCAGACAAGCGTTTGGCAGACTTAATTGATCGTCCAAACGTATTGGTAACTCCACACACCGCCTTCTACACCACTCACGCTGTACGTAACATGGTTGTTAAGGCATTCGACAACAACTTGAAGTTAATCAACGGTGAAAAACCAGATTCTCCAGTTGCTTTGGACAAGAACAAGTTCTAAAAATAAATTAGAATTAATAAAAAATCTCAGCTCAATTGGGCTGAGATTTTTTTGTACTTATAAATTGTCATTGTAGCTATCAGGTACGTCATCAGCGGGACTAGCTACAGATTTCAAAGTAAAGTTTTGTCCATCATAATTCAAAACAACGATGCCGCAATTGTGATAATGCAATTTGCCTAAGGGATGCAGGCTGTTCAATGCTTTTCTTAAAAAGTTCATTAAAGCCCCACCATGTGAGACAATTAACACATTTTTACCATCTGGAATATCATTTAACAATCTACGAATTGTTTTATCCATTCGCTCACTTACTTCGTCTTGAGTTTCACCGCCAAATTGTTTAAAGAAATCTCCGTAAGGCGGTTTAGGATTCAAACTTTCATCATGAGCTTCGTAGCGACCAAAGGCATACTCTTTTAATCCCTTATCGCGCTTGAATGGCATCTTGTGTTCCGTTATAATTTCCAACGTATCACTCGCTCTTTCAGAGCTTGAAGAAAAGGCATAATCAAAGTGCACGTGTTTTTCTTTTAAATAATCACGTGTAGCTTCTGCTTGTGCAATTCCTAACGGGGTTAGTGGAGAATCACATCTACCTTGAATTTTATGGAAATAATTGAAGAAAGTTTGTCCGTGACGAACTAAATATACTGTAATCATCGTTTTCTCCTAGAGATTAAAAATGAAAATACTAAAACGAATTGGGATCGGTTCGCTCAGCTTAATCGGTATTTTGCTTGTAGTGATTATCGGTTATGTTGGCTACATGCAAATGCACTATTATCGCATCCCTGACAACCGCAAATTAACAGTAAAAAACAATCAGGCTAAAAAGCTAAGTTTGTATCATCCATATTCTATTATCACTTATAATGTCAGCTTTGGTGCATATAATCACAATTTTGATTTTTTCATGGACAAAGGTGAACTTAAGAACGGCAAAAAAACGCAAGGTACCCGCGGTACCGCGTTTTCTAAGCAATCTGTTCTTGATTCGACTGATGGTGTTATTAAGACCATGAAAAAACAGAATCCTGACTTTATGCTCTTTTAAGAAATCGATACTCACTCAACACGTAGTCACTACGTCAATCAAGTCAATTTAGTTGAACATGCTTTTGCCAACAACTTTCATTCAGCTTATCTTGCCTGGCCACTTTATGACCCACACGGCAGCGTTCAATCAGGCTTGCTCAGCATGAGTAAATATCACATGCAAAGTGCAATCAGAAGAAAGTTTCCTGTTTCGTCCGCATTCATTTCTAAATTCACGGATCTTGATCGTTGCTTCACAGTTATGCATTACCCTATCAAAGACGGAAAAGAATTAATCGTCATCAACAGCCACATGTCAGCCTATGACAAGGGTGGTAAAATACGGTCGGCATGGTTTTATTATTTCGAAAAATATTAAGGCCAAGACTACCGACATCAATACTGATTATCGCTACTCCGATCACAATCCAGTAAGATTGGAATTTAATTTAAGATAAAACTAAAAAGCCGTAAAAACGGCTTTTTTATTTTTATTCAACATCCAAATATTTAGCCAATACTTTAAGTACACCATTTTCATCATTTGACGGTGCTTCGTATTTAGCAACAGCTTTGGCTTTTTCATTGGCATTTGCCATGGCATAACTATAACCACAAGCCTTAAGCATGCCAATATCATTTTCACCATCACCAAAGGCAATTAAATCTTTTTGATCAATATGATAGTACTTAAGCATATCAGCTACACCTTTAGCTTTGTTGATGCCTTTGTGTACCAAATCGATCGTCATATTGCCACTGCTAGTACCACGAATATAATCACCATATTTTTCATTAAAGCGATTCTGAATCACAGTAGCCAATTCATCATCGGCAGTCAGACAAACCTTCAAAATAGCATCGCTTGGATCGATATCAGTAAATTTATCGATTTCTTCTACCTTACGATAATAAATTCGAATATCGTCTTTAGTTGCCTTATCCATGCTCTTCAAGATGTAACAATGATGTTCTGCACTAACCATGATAATTGCTTCTGGATATTCGGTTTGAATAAAGTTGAGTAGTTTTTGAGCAATATCATAGTCAAGCGCAGTTCTTTTGATTACTTTGCCATCTGCCTCTAAGATCGCACCATTTTCAGAAACATAATCGATGCCAGTAGTAAATTCTTGAAAGTATTCATGTGAACGAATTAATTGATTACCCGTTGCTGAAATAAATGGAATGTTATTTGCTTGTAATTTTTTTAGGATTTTGCCAAATAGTTCGTGATCAAAAGTCTTTTTTTCTGTTAAAAATGTTCCGTCCATATCAACTGCTACGGCTTTAAAAGGAATTGTAGTCATTAATATCAACCTTTCTATCATAGTTTTATCTTACTATGTAAGCGGTTGTCTTTCATTATTTACAGGGCAAAATGAAATTTCTTTCACAGGTAATCATATATTTCAGTTTACGCAAGAATTTTTCTCTAATCTAATGGGTAACTATAAGGATAATGTGCGGTCTGCGGCACTTGATCCCAGGTTACTGTATGCCCTGCTCCATGAGAACAAAATACAGAGTTTGGTGTATTTTCTAAATCAGACATAGGATCATAATCTTTCGCTGCAATTATTTCATCCGCATTATGACATAGCAAATATCCTTTGACTACGCATTCAAATATTCCCTGACCATGAGTATAGCTACGCACTTCAGTCGCATAATCTCGCATCTCACTAACTGGTGCAGATCCATTAATAATCGTTCGATTTCCATTATTTTCAGGCGTATCGAACTTACCATGCATCCGCTGAATATCATTCAAAGCACGGCCCACTTGATCCTGCTCAACCTCTAAATGAAAATCATACCAAGGCTCAAGCAGCTGCAGCTCATTTCTAACTTTCAACTCCATCAAACCCTGACGAATGGCGCGATACGTCGCCTCTCTAAAGTCACCACCGACTGAGTGCACTAGACTGCCCTTCCCACCGATCAAGGTAATTTTCATATCTGTAATTGGCGAGCCGGTTAAAACACCTAAATGTTCCTTAGACTTTAATGCGGTCATGATTTGGTGCTGCCAATTTTTAGTTAGAACTTCCAAATCACACTTATTTTCAAAAATAATGCCACTGTTTTCGGAACCTGGTTCAAGGAGTAGGTGAACTTCCGCGTAATGGCGCAATGGTTCAAAGTGTCCGACAGCTTCGATCGGTTTAGTAATTGTTTCTTTATATAAAATATTGCCTTGTTCAAAGCTGATTGCTAAACTAAATCGCTCCTGCAAAAGCTGCTCTAATATTTCTAACTGGATTTCTCCCATTACTTGGACATGGATCTCTTGTAAATGTTCTGACCAAGTTACATGTAATTGCGGATTTTCATCTTCTAAAGCTTTTAACGCCTTTAAACATTCAGGAATGTCATGCTCACCAGGATTTACCCGATATGTCAAAACAGGCTTAAAGAACGCGTGCGTATCTGCCGTGCCAATTCCTTCACCGGGATAAGTATCTTTTAGACCAGTAGCTGCTACAACATCCCCGGCCGTTGCTTCAGGCACCACATTGAACTTGGCGCCGTTATAGTTGCGTAATTGGTTGATTTTCTCATCACCCAGCATGCTTTTAGCTTTTAAGCTGCCACCTAAAACCCGCAACCATGATAGACGCTCACCTTTTTGATCATGGGAAATCTTGAAACATCTTGCCTTAAAGTCTGAACCAAATGCCTTTTCTTTCGTCCATTGATCTAAGCCAGCTAAAAATTCAGGAATGCCAGTAAGCTTTAATGCTGAACCAAAGAACACAGGGAATACCTGTCTTTGTAAAACCAATTTCTGAATATCAGCTATTTCAATTGCCTGTCCATCTAAATATTTTTCCAGCAAGTCGTCATCAACTGCAGCGATATTTTCATAAAAATCATCATCGATCTTATTAAAATCAATGCATCCCTGATCAAGATTCTCTTGAATATCAGCTAAAACCTGCTTGAGATCAATACCCGCAATATCAGTTTTATTAACAAAAATAAAGGTCGGCACGTTATAACGCTGGAGCAGTCGCCATAACGCCTTAGTGTAACTAACTACACCATCTGTAGCTGAGACCACTAAGATGGCATAATCTAGTACGCCAAGCGTCTCCTCAGTCTGCGCCGCAAAGTCAACGTGCCCTGGGGTATCCAATAAAGTAACATCTAAATCTTTAGTCGTCAGTTTAGCAGCATGTAAAAAAATCGTAATGCCGCGCTTTTTCTCAAGCGAATTAGTATCTAAAAACGCATCTCCATTATCTACTCGGCCCAAATTGCGCAAGTTTCCTGCTGTATAAAGCAGAGCCTCTGATAACGTAGTTTTACCCGCGTCAACGTGAGCTAATATTCCCATTGTAATTTTCTTCATTTTTTCACCTTAAACAAAAAAGCCCTGCAATAGCAGAGCCACACGTCGACGTACAGTAACCAGCTGTATACACGTCAATTTATAATCTTTAATTTCGTCGTACCTCCAAAGTACGTGAAAAAACTGCTTAAGTTTCTTTTAGATCTTCTAAAGAACTACTTTAAGTAGCAAAACTGGTCACCCTCTGGGCGGCTTTTTTAATTAATTTCATTAAAAATCAACTTGATCAGGATCGTTAGCCAACTTGCTTGCTCCACGCAAATCATCTAACTTGGCCATGTCTTCTGGACTAATTTCAAAATCAAATACATCTGCATTAGCTGCAATATATTTAGGGTGAACTGACTTAGGCAATGGCAAAAATCCATGTTGCAGTGACCAACGAATTAACACTTGGGCTGGAGACTTACCATAATGTTCAGCAACTTCACCTACTGTTTCATTACCAAGCAAACCACCTGTACCTAATGGACTGTAAGCTTCATTAAGCATATTGTATTCCTTGCTTGCTGCAGTAACTTCCGGTTGCAAATCGCTTGGGTTCAAGTAGTTCTGGTTAACAACTGGCTTAATTTCTGCTGTCTTCATCAATTCATCCAAGTGATGCTTTCTAAAGTTAGACACACCAATTGCACGAATCTTACCAGCTTGGACAGCTTCTTCCATCGCTTGCCAGCTTTCGGCATTTAACTCTGCCCAATGATCACGCATGTTAGCAGGATTTGGCCAATGAATTAAATACATATCTAAGTAATCCAAACCAAGCTTTTCTAAACTAGTGTCGATTGCTTTCTTTGTCTTGTCATAGCCGTGATCCGCGTTCCACAACTTAGTAGTAACAAATAAATCATGACGATTAACGTCGCTCTTCTTAATTGCTTCGCCAACACTTTCTTCATTGCCATAAGCTGCAGCGGTATCAATATGACGGTAGCCAGCGTTCAATGCGGCTAAAACTGATTCCTTGGCTACTTCACCACTTGGAGTTTGCCAAGTACCGAAGCCGATTACGGGAATCTTAACGCCATTGTTCAAAGTATAAGTATCTATAATTGAATGTAATTCCATATATGTTTTTCCTTAATTTTTTCTAAAAAAGTTTGCTTTCAAGCTAATCTTATCTGTCTATAACTACTCACATGATAATCTTAAACTAAATAATCAATGTGAGGTGAATAATATGCCTGAAAAATCTTTCTTAATTTTGAAAAGCAACTTAACTGCTTCCGATATTAAACAATTAACCAGCCAATGGGATTTAGATTCTGCTATTTTTGCTAATTTATTTAGTCAGCTTGATCATATCAACCAAAAACTAAATGCTGTCAAAAGAAAAATAGATTACTTAGATTCCGTTGCACGTGAAACAACTAAAACTAAAGAACTTAAAAAAGTTACTGACTTAACTAGAGAACTAGTCTACCTCAAACACACATTAGATGATCAAACAGAAAGCTTACGCTCTTTTGGTGAATATCCAAAAAAGAATCAACTTGCTTCCTCTGCCGACATTGCCAGTTTAATGACTAAACAAGCGCAACTGACTAAGATGATCCATGTTTATACGGATCTATTGAATTCAATCAGTGGCTTATTCACCGCCATGATGGACAGCCATTTGAATCACTTAATGAAATATCTGAATTCCGTTGCTTTAATCAGCGGTATCTGGGGCATGAATATTGGTGGCTTACCTGGCAGAACCAATAAGAACGGCTTCTGGATTATCATCACAATTGCGGCTATTTTGACAATTATTTGGGCAATTATTCTAAAGAAAAAGAAGTACAACGATTAGTACTTCTTCTCAAAATCATTTTGCATTAATTTAACAAATTCAGGATAATTTTCCACTTCAAACTTGGGATGTAAATTCAAGGTGTTTTTACGATGACGGTGATTGTACCAGATACTGTCAAAGCCATATCTTTCAGCTCCTAAAATATCTGATTGTAAACCATCGCCAAAAAAGACCGTATCATTAGGACCAATTTCCGTGCGGCTAAAAAAATAGTCAAAGGCATGGACATTAGGTTTAGAATAATGAGCTTCTTCCGAAGTAACAATTAAATCAAAATATTTCTTCACGCCCGCTAATTCTAAGCGATGATTTTGCATAAACTTTTCGCCATTACTTAAAACGGTTAATTTATAGCCCTGTTTTTTAGCAAACTTAAGAGTATCTTCTACTCCGGGAAGCAATTGGTGGGCTTCACCAAAGTAGGAACGATATTCATTCATCATCTTTTGACCATCAATTTCTAAACCGAAATGCTCCTTAATAAAATCGTGAAAAGTCATCTCACTTAGTTCTTCATAGGTTATTTCACCTTGTTCAAGCTTGCGCCATAATCCTTGATTATAGGCATGATATTGGCGTTGAAGTTCTGGCGTTAATTGCCAGTGATGAACGTTGAAAAGGCTGTGTAAAGCAAAATCTTCCGTAGCAGCAAAGTCGATGATCGTATCATCTACATCGAAAATAATTTGTTGATAGCGCAATGAAGTCATTCCCTTCTATTTTTTATAGCTGGGTATTAATTATACCAGCTATCATTAAGAAAAAAATAATTGACATCTTTCTCACCTTTCTTTAAAATTTGAGCAACAAGTATTTTAGACGAAAGGAAGATTTATCATGTTTAAGAATGTAGTACTCAATCGTTGGCAATTCCAGCACTAGAGTTGTTTCTGCACGCTTAAGGTACAGATGCGGCTCATACGATCGCGTCTGTGCTGGTAAATCTTCATGAAAATTACCCGCACGGAAAATAAACGTGCGGGTTTTGTTTTAAGCATTTCCCGTCAAGAGGAAATGCTTTTTTGTTTGAGGTTTAAAAATGAAAAGATTAATTGGAACGCTTATTGCTCTTTTTGCTTTTTTGATTGTGGCTTTCATTTCTGAAACAAACCAAGAAAAAGCAGAACAAAAACAACCAACTGTAGGAATTTTACAAACTATGAGTCACCCTGCTTTAGATCAAATTCATCGGGGAATTATTCAAGGGCTCAAAGAAGAAGGGTATTTTGAAGGTAAAAATATTAAAATTGATTTTCAAAATGCCCAAGGCGACCAAAGCAATCTAAAATCAATGGGTGATCGCTTTATCGGGGAACATGCCGCATTAACTATCGGAATCGCTACGCCAGCAGTTCAGTCTTTAGCCAATACTCCGGGAGATACACCGGTAATCATGGGAGCTGTTAGCGATCCTCTTGGTGCACATCTAGTCAAAAGTTTAGCTCGTCCTGGTGGCAAAATCACTGGGGTTCAAGACAGACAACCAATTGCGGCTCAACTTAAATTAATGAAAACTATTATGCCTGATCTAAAAAAAGTTGGCGTTGTTTATACTTCTAGCGATGATTCTTCTACTTCAGAATATCGAGAATTTAAACAGCTCGCAGAAAAACAAGGTCTAAATGTTACACCTTATACCATTACTTCTACCAATGATATCGAACAAGTCGCTCAAACCTTAGCTGGAAAAGTTCAGGCAGTATATGTGCCAACTGATAACACCGTAGCTTCAGGAATTGCCACGCTACTTAAAGCAACAAACGCAGTGAAGATTCCGGTCTTTCCTGCCGCAGATACAATGGTTAAATCAGGCGGACTAGCAACTCGCTGTGTTAGTCAATACGACATGGGACTTTTAACTGGTAGAATGGCGGGACAAGTTTTGCACGGTAAAAATCCGGCAACCTTACCCGTTAAACGAGTAACTCATTACGAAACAGTAATTAATGCTAAAACTGCAGAGAAATTAAATATTCATATTCCAGCTTCTGTTTTATCTGCCGCACAAAAGAAAGGAAGAATTATCAAATGAGTTTAATTACTTCAACTATTGGTCAAGGGCTCTTATGGGGAATATTGGCTCTTGGACTTTTCCTAACATTTAGAATCCTGAACTTCCCTGATATGACCGTCGAGGGTACTTTTCCTTTTGGTGCAGCTATCTGTATCAGCGCACTAGTTCATGGCGTTAATCCAATTATCGCCACTATCCTCTCTTTTTTAGGTGGAATGCTCACAGGCTTAATTACTGGGCTGCTTTACACCAAAGGCAAAATTCCCGTTTTATTAGCTGGGATTTTAACTATGACCGGAATTTATTCTGTCAACTTACGTATTTTAGGGAAAGCAAATGTCGGCCTGCTTAATAAAGCTACATTGCTGAACGAAAAATTTTTACAAAGATTGCCCGATAATTTTCCTACTATTGTAGTTGGATTACTTTTCGCCATTTTTATTATTTTATTGCTAGCACTTTTCTTAAATACCGATCTTGGACAAGCCTTTATCGCTACCGGTGATAATGAAAAAATGGCTCAATCATTAGGCATAAATACCGATAACATGAAAATTCTCGGCCTAATGCTATCTAACGGTTTAATTGGTTTAGCCGGCGGATTATTAGGGCAAAATGGCGGCTATGCCGATGTTAATATGGGAATCGGAACGATGGTTATTGGCTTAGCTGCAATTATTATTGGTGAAGTGGTTTACGGCAATTTATCTTTAACAGCACGACTAATTGCCGTAGTCATCGGCAGCATTATTTATCGTTTGATTCTATTATTAGTATTGCAACTTGGTTTCAGCACCAACGACTTCAAGTTGATTTCAGCAATTATTTTAGCCATCTGCATGATGTTGCCTTTATTTGAAAAGAAATTTCATACTCGTAAATTATTGAAAAAAGGTGTGACTAAGCCATGAGTACAATTTTAGATTTACAAAATATCACTACCACAGTCAACGTTGGAACTAGCGAAGAAAAAAATATTCTTAAAAATATCAATTTAAAAATAAACGATGGTGACTTTATCACCCTACTTGGAACTAACGGAGCCGGGAAGTCTACGTTACTTAACATTATCAATGGTTCTATTTTTCCCACTAGCGGGAAAATTATTTTAAAAGAGCGCGATTTAACTAATCTATCTGAGGTAAAACGGGCAAAATATATTGCACAGGTTTTCCAAGATCCAAAAATGGGAACTGCACCTAGAATGACCGTTGCCGAAAATTTACTGCTGGCTACTAAACGCGGGCAACAACGCGGATTGCATTTACGTGGATTGGACCAGCATTTAGAAGAATTTAAGCGTGAGACAGCTCAACTACCCAATGGATTAAATGAACGGTTAAATACTTTTGTCGGCAATTTATCTGGTGGTCAAAGACAAACTCTCAGTTTCTTGATGGCGACTATCAAAAAGCCTGAACTCCTTTTACTTGATGAACATACTGCTGCTCTAGATCCAAATACCAGTCGGCAACTCCTAGAATTAACCAACAAGGTTGTTAAAAAAGAACATTTAACTTGCATCATGATTACCCACCAATTAAAGGATGCCATTAAATATGGCAACCGCACTATTATTCTAAATAGTGGAAAAATTGTTTTAGATGTTAATGGACAAGACAAAAAGACTTTAACTGAAGAAGATATTTTGCAATATTTTACCGATTAAGACTTAAATCCAGATGTTTTAATAAGCACCTGGATTTTTTTAACAAAAATTTTTGTTTTTACTTTTTATAATTAAAACTTGGCATAAACGTTATTATAGCAGGCTTTTGCGCCATCTATTTTCTTTTTAAAAAAGTCTTATTTTGCCCTTGCATTATATAACGTTCGTTATATAATAAAGATGTAAGGAATGAGGGAACGAAAAGTTCCAACAAGTTAAAGTGATTTAGAAAATAGAGGTATTCATTATGTTAGACTCAAAGAAAATTGTTAAAGTTGTTTCAGTTGTAGTTGCTTCAATTAGTATGATGGGTGTCGGTGCTTCAGTTAGTGAAGCTGCTAGCTTCACTGCTCCAAAGCTTGGTCTTTCAGAAGTTGCTACTACTAATCCTTCAATCAAGAAAGGCGACAAGATCTTCGTTGTTGTAAAAGACACCAAGAATCAAAAAGTTAACGTTTTAAACGCTAACGGTAAGAAGACTGCTAAGAAAGTTTCAATGGGTTCAACTTTCACTGCTAAAGCAGTTAAGAAGACTAACGGCAAGAAGATCGTTAAGATCAACAAGAGTCAATGGTTGAACGCTAAGGACGTTGTTAAGGACTAATTTTTTCAGATCAAAACAAATAAATAATTTTTAACATGATGAATATCATAATAAAAAGGTGAGATAGCTATGCGCTATCTCACCTTTTTTACCTTAATTATTTTCATTTAACATAGGCTTCTTTAATTCCAATTACCGACAAAGCTGCTAAAAAGCCTGAAATCCCAGTAATTAACATCATCGCTGGCATAGAATTTCCTACCATTGGAAAAATAATAAAACTAAGCAGTGAAGCAACAATCTGTGGTAAGCAAATTGAGCAATTGAACAAGCCTAGATATGTCCCCATATGTTTGCCTGATAAGGCATTAGAAACCATCGTCAATGGATAAGTATTCATCCCTGCCCAACTAATACCAATCAATACAAAAGATAGAATCAGCATTCCTTGTGAATGAATTAAAAAGATTGAAGTATAGCCAATGGCTCCTAGTAATAAACTTAAACCATAGCCTAATTTATGATGGTTATTAGGCACCTTGGCTAATACATATGACCAAATTACTGCTGCAATTGATTGTACAGCTGTTAATACACCAAACCAATTCCCAGCAATCTGATAGCCTGCAGAAGAAGCATTCGTTGTATGCCAAACATTTTCTGCAATTGCGCCCGTAGCATATGTTGATAAATACTGAAAAGAAATCCAACAGAAGAACTGAACTAATGAAACTTGCCAGAATACTTTTGGTGCCTTTTTTAGCAAGTTAATCCAGCCGCCACCTTCTTGATTATCAGATTCCTTAATGCCATGATAACGAGCATAAGTTTCTGGATCATATTCATGAACTCTAAAAATTGTAAATAATGAAGTAATTACTAAAACTGCTGCACCAACATAAAATGAAATAACCACTGACTGTGGCACTACTCCCTTTTTGGCAGTGTTGGCAACACCTAGTGTCGTTAATAAGAATGGAAAGAATGCAGCAATTACGGCACCAAAGTTTGAAAGCATACTTTGAATACCATAAGCATATGACTTTTGTTCATCATTAACCATGTCACCAATCATCATCTTAAATGGTTGCATGGCCATATTCGAAGCAACATCAAGAACAGCAATAGCCACAGCACCGAATATCAATGCTTCAATTGAACCATATCCCAGACCAAAGCTGCCCACATTAGGTAAAATTACCATAGTTAAAACAGCGAAAATCATTCCTATTAATAAATACGGTAACCGACGTCCAATTTTAGGAATCCATGTCCGATCTGACAAAGATCCAATCCCTGGTTGAACTACCAACCCTGCTAACGGTGGCAGAATGAAGAACCAACCAAGTTTAGTTGGATCTGCACCCAAAGTTTGAAAAATTCTGCTCATTTGAGAAGTTTCCAAAGTAAAGGCAATCTGCACACCTAAATAACCCAAACTAATCATCCAGATTACACTACTAGCTAATGTAGGCAAGCCCACTTTTTCTGCTTTCATTTTTCCCTCTCATTTTCTCTCTTTTAAATCGCTTACATCAAATAAATATAGTCATCATTGTAAGAGCTTTCAACGTCTGATCTATTGTTAACGGTAACTAAATTTTATAAAAGCTTAAGGTCCACAATATTCTGCTAGTAGTAAAATATTAATCATAGAAATTGGAGGTATAATTATGCTTTCATTATTATTGGTAATTTTCCTACTTTGGCTATTTTTCAAATTGGGAATCGGTTTAATTAAAATTTTCGGCTTCCTAATTATGGCAGGATTGATTTTTATTTTTTGTGCATACTTATTAATCCCTTTTCTCGCCATCATTGGTATCGGAAGTCTCATCTGGGCATTAGTTAGATAAAAATTAAAGCAAGGTTATCTATATTTGATAACCTTGCTTTTTTACATTTCTTTCAATTCTCGCCTAATCAAACTTGCTAGTATTCCATATCCTTTATCACCAAAATGCAAGCCATCATTTTTTATTCCCCGAGAAATATCGCTTAAATCGCCTGCATCAATCATTGCTTGGCACAAATCTGCATAATGAAAATGATATTCTTCTGCTATCTCTTCAACCACTTTCGCATATTTTTTTACCAACTCATTATTGCGTACATGTTGCTTCTGCTCATCTACTGCTGGCGGCGAAATGAGCAATACATGTGGCGGATAGTACTGACAAATAACCGCAGAGGCAATTAATTCCATATTTCTTTTAAATTGCTCTAGCGGAACCTGCTTATGTGTTGCCAAGTCATTTGTTCCTAATAAAATCACCAAATTATCGCACTTTTTCACGCTCAATACTAATTCATTTAATCGAGCAAAAAATGCTCCTGAATTAATTCCCGAAACCGCAGTATTTTCAATCTGAATCTCAGGCAATATCTGCTTTAAATTCCAGTTAATATGTGGCTCGGTCTTCCCTTCATATCGAGCAATAATGCTATCGCCTGTAAGTAGTACTCTCATTTTAATTTAGCTTTCTTATCCTTTTTAGTAGGTTTGATATTTAAAACGTCTAATAAAAAAGTGAAAATCGGAACTCCTACAATTAGTCCCCATGTACCCCAAAAATGTTCTGCTACAAGAAGTACTAAAAAAGTATAAAAGATCGGTAATTCTGTCTTGCTGGCCATAAACTTAGGATTTAGCACATACGCCTCGATTGCATGAATAATCATGATCATGACAAAAATATAAATCACATAGCGAATGCCGCCGACGGAGTACCCTACGATACTTAATGGAATCAGCGAAATAATCACACCGGCAACTGGTACTAAGCTTAAGATAAATACCATCAAGCCTAAAGCTACAATTTGTGGCATTTTCATAATCGCCAAACCAATCATGGTAAGGGCCGTATTACAGATTGCAATAAAAAATTGTGCTTCTAAAACTACACCAAAAGTATTAGTAAACTTTTTGCCAAAGTAACGAATATCTTCAAATAACCATTTTAAGTAGCCGCTTTTAACAAATAAACTTGAAAACTCTCGCATCTGCTTTAATTCGATGGTGTAAAAGAAGCTTAAAATAAGCGACATGAATGTTGCAATCGTCAACGTACCAATATTAGTAGCGGTATGAAAGGCAAATGTCATGGCACGCTTTGCCTGTGTAACAAGTTCACCTTTGCTAATGTAATGCGTTACATACGACATTAACTGCGATGACTGATTCGTCTCATAAAACGCCATTACGGATTTGACCATCTTAGAAATCTGTCCAACCAACATCGGCATATAAACCGTAATGACAAAATAAAGTAGTGCCAAAATAATTAAATACGTCACTACAACAATTGCGCCGGTTGGCATTTTAGAAACATAACGCTGTACGAAGTGAATCAAATGCACAATAACATATGTAAAAATAAACGTTAACAAAATCGTATTCATCATCGCACGCATTTCATAAAGAAAAGCAACAATGATCAAAAATACTACAAACCTGCGCAAAGGAATATTATTTTTGAATTTCTGCCAAGCAGTATCCATAACCTAACCTCGTTTTCTCTAACTCATATGTTTGATTGTATCATTCCTAAATTTGTTCTTGGTATTTCTATACCACTTTCCACTAAAAAAATAGACAACTCAATTGAGAGTTGTCTATTTTGCTATCTAATCTTCTTTTTTCAAAATATCTTTTTTGATTTCCATAAACTTTGGTGCATCAAGTACTTTTAACTTAGGGAAACTCTTAAGAAAACGTTTATGGTTCCAACTTAATTGATATGGTTGCAATTCATCATAGTGCTGCATTACTGAGTGATGCCAATCGCCAACTTTTAATTTACCCTTTTCAGGCATTCTGCTTTCAACTTTAATTCTTACACGATCAATGAATTGATTGATATGGTCATCCCACATCTTGGTCGTAGTATGGAATCTTTCTACACTGATCATAGTTAAGACTGTATCGAGTCCCATTACAATCGTAATACCTACGGCTAACCAGCCATGAGTATCTCTTTCTTCTATGTTTATAATATCTTGAACAAATGGCTGCACAAATTTTACCAGTAACACCACTCCAATTCCCCAAAAGAGCGAAATGATTGGAGCTACTCTTCCTTGAACGTTTCCCCATAAGTGAGAATAATCCCATAATTTCATATGAAAGACTTTTTCAAGAAAGAAACTAGCAAAATATTCAAAGACTGTTGCAACAATAAATCCAATTACAAATAAAAGAAATAAGTTATCTTGTACATCTTTGGTACAAATTAAAATAGTCGTAATTGCAAATCCATAGACTGGACAATATGGTCCAAAAAGAAAGCCACGATAATCATAATGATGATCTTTAATTGAACAGTAGCAAGTTTCCCATAGCCAGCCAATAAAAGAATACGTAAAAAATAAAACAATAATTTCTGAAATTGAGTATGGCATATTATATCTCTTTCATGATACAAAGTTATAACTCCATAATACGTGAAAGATCAAGTTTTATCTATCAAAAATCCGAATTTTATAATTAATATACTTTTTATTTTGAAAATTTTCTTTTAATTCCTAATATTCCTGCCAGCAAAATGAATACACCCATCAAACTTAAAATGCCATTTGTCCTTTCACCAGCTTGTGGCAATTTGCCTGAACGACTTCTAGATGAATGCTCCTTAGTTGAAGAATGTTTTAGTGATTTAATATCATCATCTTCTTCATCTAAGTCGGTATCATCACTTGAATCGCTATGCGTAACCTTTTGTTCTTTCTTGTCAAAGCCACTTAGCTCTTTAGGATTTACATCCTTAGCCGCTTCAAATGTAGATTCCGGTGTACTTGTCTTAGATAACGTCTTGACTGGCTCAACATCCTTATCGTTTGTTTGCCGACTATCTTTTTTATCGTCTAATAATTTGAGTAGTCTTGAGAACAATATGGACAATCCTCTATCTTTTTCAGCTTTCTCAAGAGTCTTGCGTCGTGCCATTTCATCATTGCTCTCACTACGGATCCCCACAAAAGTTGCATCATAATCATCTAAAATTCTCCCTTCGTATAAACTACTTTTTCTTTTATCTTCATTTTTTAACTGATATTCTAATTGGATCTTATTAATCCCGGTAATCGCTTTTTGTTCCAGAACTTTCGTCTTATATTTAATAGTAAAAGTTCTATGTGATCGTCCCTTATTATTTAAACTAATCAACAATTTATTTTGATCAAATTTAACTTCTTTCTTGCCTAACTCGATAAAAATATCATCGGTTTCGATTCCTACCGTATTTTTATTAAATTCCAGGCCCTCTGGTAGCTCATTCAAAATTTTTATCGGTCCTAAAAATTCTTTTTCATCAGGATTTACTTTTATTTCCCATGCAATACTATCTTGGTGTTGGTTCAATTTACCAATAATTTCAGTAAAAAGTGCCTCTTTATCTTCGGGTTCAATTGTTAAGACCTTCTCAATTTTTCCAGCATGCACAGTTAGTTCTTGTTTATCATTTGCTGAATTACGAACCAAAAGATCAAATGTTAGCTGACCTACAAGGTGATCATACTTTTCAATCTTGTTATTAAATTTCACTAAAACGCGATTGGTTTCAACAGTATATGTCCCAACTTTTTGCTCGTTATCATTTTCGTCTTTAATGATAATATTTTTAGTTTTATTAATTCCTTTTGCCTGGACTTTATCAGATTCACTCCAGGTAATAGTCAGTGAATCATCACTTTTCAACTTATCCTTCTGATAACCGGTAAGCTCCACATTAACGTGAACTAGCTGACCACTCTCCACTTTCTCTGATCTGCCATCGTTAAAAACGATCTTAGTAAAATTATCATTCACGGCAGCTTGAACGTTTTTTGCTCCTTTGACCCACATCAGCATTAATAAAAACACAACACTGACCAGTAATTTTTTCATATCATATTCCCTCATTAACTTTTAGATTCGTTAATTGAGATTATACAGAGGAAAAAAGTAAAAGATAGCTATTCGGTAAAGAAGAAAAACAATATATATTTTTCGTCATTGCTTTTGTGATAAAAGTTGATTTTTGTTCATCACATAAAACAAAACTGATCAAAAAAGCCCGCCTCTCGGCGAGCCTTTCTTAATTTCAAGCTTAATAATTCAATTTGATTTGTAATGCACCAGTTTCAACACAATCACCGAAGCATTTCATTGCAGCATCGTATGCAGCTTTTGCAGTTTGCTCATTAGCATTATGCAGTTTCTTTTGTAATTCTTCACCAGTTAATTTCTCAGCTTCTGCATCAGTTTCAAGTAAAATATGACGACCTGCAGCTAATGTTTGTTGCTTCAATTCTTCGACTGAAGCGCTGTAGCGGAATCGATGCTCATCAACAATGGTAGCGATAGCTTGGGTCAGCCAATACATATTTTTGATATCAAAATGTTCCTTGGTATCACGGTAAACGCTAGGCGTATCAAGCACGTTGGTATAGTATGGCGCAATGCCATTGAATGTATTAGGACCAAAGGCTAACCATTGAACGCCAGCTATTTCCTTAGGGACATCATTTCTAATTTGTAAAATTGATAATTCCTGATTACGTTGAAAACCAATCGGACGAAAAGCATGACGGTCTGCATTAGTGCCTTGTAAGCCATAAGGATCATACTTAGTATGTTGATAGCGTGATGATAAAGCATACTTGAAATCTTCAATAGTTAATAAATGTTCAGGCTTTTTAATGAATGGCAAGTTAGGATCATCAGGCTCATGAACATCACTTGGATTAAAGAGTTTTTGAATATACCATTGGCGCGGAATGTTGTATTCATAGTCTGAATCATCGTGACTACCAAAGATATGACGAAGATTATATGGATTACCGCTGTGATCAATATCTAAGTGATACTTTTCAATCATTTCTTCCAAATCAGCGGAAGCCATCGTATCATCACTAGCAAAGTCAAAATCGGTGATGCTAAACCAGTTTGGCGCAGCGATGTAACAATCATCTGGGATTCTTTGAGCTGCCCAGTGATGGCCACCGATAGTTTCCATGTACCAAACTTCATCTTTATCTGAGAAGGCTACGCCGTTTGATTCATAAGTGCCGTATTTTTCTAGATATTGCCCGAGCAATTTTACCCCTTCACGAGCTGAATGAATATAAGGCAAAACGATCGTAACGAAGTCTTCTTCACCGATTCCCTTTTTGTTCATTGGGTCAACGCCCAAAATACGTGAATTGGTAGTGCTGGTTTCGGTGGCACTCATTGCAACATTAGCGGCGTTGATACCGGCTTCGCCCCACCAGCCCATGGTCTTCATGGTTGATTCAAGTTCTGGCACAGCGGTATAACGCATAGGATTGTCAGGCAAATCTACCTTGCACTTAGAAGTTACTGATTGATAATCTTTAGGTTGCTTGTCAGGCGTTACGACGATGAAACGTTTAGGATTGAAGGCGTGACCGTAGTCTTCGTTTCTGGCAATTAAAGTTGAACCGTCAGCCGTAGCTTTTTTACCGGCTAAAATTGTTGTACATGGCATTTTTTATCCTCCTATAATTTTGTTCTTTTTAGTCTATTGCAGAACACTTGAGAAATAATTAATGGATAAAACATTTAGCTACTCTTCTTTCAGAATATCTTCTGGTGATTTAAAAGATTGATCGCGACTCAATGAATCTAAATATTCTTGAAGAGTTATATTTTTCTCATAGATATATTTTCTTACGGTCTGTGCAACCTGCTTACCACTAATTAACATGATTGGATAATCGTCTTCCAGTATTTCGCGTTGAGCTGGGTCGCTGAAAAAAGATGTAGTCACAAATGCTGCGATCCATCCACGCTTTAACCTAGCAACTACTCTATCAACGGCTTCTCCTGTTATACGCTGATCTCGTCGGTAACATTTAGCTTGACCTAATACCACCTGTCTAACTTGGCTAATGCCCTTAGTTCCAATATCTACTCGTAAAACAAAATCATAACCACCATCACCAGATGATTTAGTTACCCAACCATCATGGCATGCATCCCCAATAATTAATCGTGTAATTTCTTTAGCTAGACCTTCAAATTCAAAATCTCCACTATGAGCTTTTGAATTATCTTTCTTCCGATAATATTCATAGATTTGATTCAAAATTTTATCATCTGCAGAACCAGGTGTAGGCAGTTGCTCCTCTTTTTTAGAAGTACTTCTTCCATAAACCTTCCGGCGAACTTTTTCTAAATCTCCAGTCCTTATCCAAAATTTCCATTCTTTAGGAGCTAGTGCATTGGCTAAAGAAATAAAACTTTTATCTTTAGCTGCCTGTTTTCTCGCTTCAATCCAGGACCAATCAAAGCCTTCCTGTTCTTTTTTCATTGAAAATACACAGAAAGTGAATAAATAATTGGAAAAATATGCTTTATCTGCCCCACTACCTGTGTATTGAGTTACCAATTTAACATTTTTTATCACACCATATCCATGAAAAATTCTTTCTCCCTGTTTACGTGTTTCAAAAAATACAATAGGAACAGCAGTAGCTCTTACTTCGGGATTAGGATCATGACTAATTTTAAATTGATCCAACAAATATTTATTCCCTCGTGTAGTTGCAGGATCTGTGTCAGGTCTTTTATTATCACCATAATAATTTATATACCCGACATCTTCATTAAACTCATCTTCCCATGGATTATAGTTAATCCCTCTGGATTTCGTATTACTTGAAATAATAATGCATTCATTTTCAGCAGGTTTAAAAATTCCAGCTTGATTAAAATAATTTTTCTTTCCATCTTTTAAATGGGTTTCAATAAAATAATTTTTCGAAGAATCATCATCTTCAGAAATATAATATGTATCAGAAATTTCCTGTGCTTCTTTTTTAGCCTGAGGTCCCGTTTTATACGAAACACCTATATGTAATACCATTTACTCACCTACTATGAACTACACCGGCACTGAAGTGCCGGGTTTCTGGGAACACTGAGTAGTGTTTAGGATCTTACATTGAACTAGTCAAATACCTAACTCACAGAACTCAGCTTGTTACCATGGCCAGTCCCTGACCATTTAGCTTTGTACTTCCTTTATGCAGGATATTAACTGCCGCATTAATATCTCGATCATGCTTGGTTTGACACTTAGAACAAGTCCATTCACGAATCTCTAATGGCTTAGCGCCACTATTATAGCCACATTTTGAACAAATTCTGGAAGTGTTCTTGGGATCAACTGCAATTAGTTTCTTGCCATACCATTCGCATTTGTATTCTAGCATTTGTCTAAACATTCGCCATGAAGCATTGGCAATTGACTTAGCCAAATGATGATTTTTCTGAAGATTCTTGGTTTTCAAATCTTCAATCGCAATTACATCATATTGCTTAACTAAATGCGTAGTTAGTTTATGCAGATAATCTCTGCGCTGATTAGCTGCTTTAGCTTGGTATTTGGCTTTTGACTTTTGCGCTTTTTGCCAATTAGTGAAGCTTTCTAAGCTTCTAGGACAAAGCACCTTTTTATTCTTATTTTGTAAAACTAGTAATTTAACTAAATGTCTACGTCGAGAATACTTTTTCTGCCAGACTTTGGCTTTCTTTTCAAAATAAGAGCTATTAAAACTAGGATATTTTAGCCCATTAGACAGAATTGCTAAATCAGCTACGCCAACATCAATTCCAACCTGTTTGCCAGTTAAGCTGTACTTCTCTGGTTCAGGTATTTCAGCTTGTAGAGACAAATAATACTTGCCCGTTGGTTCAAGTACGACCGTATAACGCTTAACCTTAGTGTTTTGCAAAACTCCAGTCTTGCTGGTTTTGACATAGCCTAATTTAGGAATCTTCAAGTACCTTTTACCTGCAGTTTTTATGATTGACTTGCCTGTATAAGACTTTTTCAGATACTTGCGTGAATGAAAACGAGGCTTGCCAATTTGACCACTTTTATCTTGAAAGAAGTTCTTCCAAGATTGAGTTAGGAATTCATTAACTACCTGCAAGCTTGAAGAATCGCTGGTTTTCAAAAAAGGATATTCTTTTTTAAGCGGCTTAAGCAGATAATTCAGCTTGAACTTGCCTAAAAAAGGCAAAGCTTTATTATTCTGATAGCGCTCATTCATCATGGCCAGCATTTGATTCCAAACAAAGCGATCATTGCCAAACATCTGCTCAAGCTGGTTTTGTTGTGTTCTATTAGGATAGAGTCTTAATTTGATCCCTTTTAGCACATTTGTTCCCTCCTTTCTTTTTAAGATTATATCAAACATATGTTTAAGAAAGAAGGGGGGGAACAAGCAAAAAAACTAAAAAAGGCCGGATTCATCACGGGATTAAAATCCCGTGTTTTCTCCGGCAATTAATCAATAAAATGTAGCGAATTTTTAGATAAAAATAAAAGCCCTGGTGTTTAAACTCAGGCCTTCTCATCGCAGCTGCATCTGTTCATTAAAATAATTTTTATAGGCTAAATAACCACTGATTACCGCACCAAGGCTTGTCGCCGACAGTAACATGAATGTGATCATAATCTGATACTTGATCGCGTAAACTGGATTAATTCCTGCGAAGATCAAGCCCGACATCATCCCTGGTAAATTAACCAAGCCCACGGTCTTGGCAGAATCAATCGTTGGCTGCATCGCAGTTTTGATACTCCGACGCAGGATCGGCATCGATGCCAATTTAATATCGCTGCCCAAAGCTAATTTTTCTAAAACTTGTTGATGCAAATCATTGAAACTATCATGCAATGCCTTGTAGCATAAGCCGATCGCCACCATTTCATTACCGGCAATCATCCCCGTAATTGGAATCACCTGCATCGGGATGGGCTTAATTACCCCTGAAAAAATCAGCAAACCTAGCGTCACATAGGTGCCGATAGCCTCGGCAATTATCGAATTCCAAAGACTGCGGTGCGGATTAGGATCACGTTTATTAGCGTTCCAGGACGCGTTAAAAATGATGACCAAGGTCGAAACGATGGTTAACCACAGCTGATCAACGTGAAAAATAAACTTCAGCACAAAGCCGATAATGACTAACTGAATAATTGCTCTAAATACACTCGTTAAAATATCTTTAGTTAAGCCCAGCTTTTCTTTAGCCGAGATCGCGATTGATACCAGCACCAAGGCAAAAGCCAACACTAAAGATAAATTACTAACCATCACATTCTTCATTTGATGATCCTTCCCTGCTTAATCTGCATAATATGACCGGCCGTCTGAATCTCACTTTGATCGTGAGTTACTAGAATAATAGTAGTTCCTTGTTCGTGCACTCGCTTAATCAATTGATGCACTATTTCCTTGCTATCATCATCAAGCCCAGTTGTAACCTCATCTAGTAGCAACACCTTAGGCAGAAAAACTATATTTCGAATGAGAGCCACTCGCTGCTTTTCTCCACCTGACAAAGAATTTATGTCCTTATCCAAAAAATCAGCAGATAGATCAACTAGTTTTAGTAACTCATCTATCCTTTTTTCTACAACGACTTGCCTTCTAATTTCATAGGGAAAAATCAAGTTTTCTCTTACCGTTTTGCCAAACAAGCTCGGCTGCTGGAAACAATAAGAGACTTCCCTGCGGTATTGGACGGGATCGTATTTCGCCATCTTTTTGTCTTGATAAAAAATATCGCCTGCTGTTGGGCTGATTAAATTAGCGGTTAATTTTAAAATAGTACTTTTACCAGAGCCTGATGGTCCAACCAAAGTCAAAAAATCTCCTCGATCTACCTTAAAAGAAACATCATGCAAGATTTGTTTTTCTTTTACCTGGTAACTAATATGTTTAAATTCGATAATTGTCATAGTTTTTTCCTAAAAATATTTTTGCATTAACATTTTTAGTTTAACCATATTGGCTTTAGGTGACAAATTAAATATGTGATTGCATAATAAACATTCTAAGCTAAATAGTGAATTAGTTATCCGACGGGATAATTGATTCACTATTTTTATTCTCTTGTAGAATTTAAGTAGTAGTAAAACTATATGTCATCGGGGCTTTAG
>NZ_NFKZ01000027.1:0-25405 GCF_002160635.1 Lactobacillus gallinarum | reverse complement strand
CAGCTTTGAAGAGTGAACGGCGCTTTGCCAAGATAGGCAGCAGCTTCTTTTAAATACATAATTCTAGACATAAAAAATCTCACCACCTTGTAGCGAGATTATAACACACTTTATAACACTTAAGAAACACAATTACACATATATTTTTAAACTTGTTGAAACTCTCGATCATTCTTTCTGAGGCATTATTATTTGAATATTGTTTTAATATTTGACTTATACAATTATTTAATTGTTTTTCAGTGAAGACTTGCATGCAGTTACCAAATAATCTTAGTGCATCAATATCTCCTAACCAAGTATCATGCCTTGTAAATTCTTTTATTATATCCTCTTTTATTCCTACACTTAATTCATCTAATTGTCCTCGAAAAGCTGCTATAGCTACAATGATTCTATACTTAAACACCTTATTACCTGGCAATTTAAGCACTTCTTGCAAACAATTTTCTATTTCATTTTTATCAGAGGTATTAAAAGCTATCCTTACCTTATTTTCAAGTTCTTCAGCTCTTTTCTCATTTTCTGAAATATACTCGTTTTTAATTAGCTCCAAAAAACTGTCTACATCGATATGGTGTGCAAACAAGATTTTAAATAAACTTTCTGCAGAAATTCCTTCTATTCCTCGTTCAATCTTAGAATAATGACTTTTATGAATAATTCCTTGGATCATTTCATCTTGTGTCAATCCTAGACGAATTCTTTGGTGTTTTAACGCTTCACCGATAGTCATCTTTCATCCCTCCAATTTAACTTCAACTATACTATCTTTTTAATTTTCTCTCCATACAAAAACGCCTTGCCCGAAAGCAAAGCGTTTTTTAGCATAAGCAATTTTAAATTTACCTTAACCCTTATCTGCACCAGCAGTAATTCCGTTAACGTAGAACTTCTGCATGAAGACAAACAAGATAGTAATAGGGATCGCGATGATTACACACCCTGCAACGAATTGTGCGAAGTATGCAGTCGCATTACCTTTGGCTGTGTGCACCATGTTGTACAAACCATAAGCAACAGTATAAGTCTTAGCATTTCCTGAAGTTGAAAGAATAATACCTGAGAAAATGAAGTCTGTCCATGGAGCGATGAATGCAGTCAAAGCAGTGTAAACGATCATTGGCTTTGAAAGTGGCAAACCAATGTGTAAGAACACTTGCCACTTAGTAGCACCATCAATTTCAGCAGCTTCGTCAATTGATCTAGGAATAGTATCAAAGAAACCTTTAGCAACGTAGAAGCCAAGTCCGGCACCACCAACATAAACAAGTAACAAACCGAAGAGGTTTAACATGTTCAAGCCTTTTAAGATGTAGTACAAAGCGATCATAGACATGAAGCCTGGGAACATCCCTAAAACCAAAGCAATTTGCAAAAATGGTTTTCTAAACTTAAAGCGAAGTCGTGACAGAACATAGGCAACTGAAATAGTTAAGAATGTCGAAATAACCATCGAGAGAAGAGAAACAATTAATGTGTTAATGATCCAGTTACCGAATGGGTATTGCGGATTAGTAAAAATACCAACATAGTTCTGCAACGTGAATTGTTCTGGCCAGAAGGTCGAAACGAATCCAGTATCATTGTATGAAAAACTTGCTAAGACGATCCACACAATTGGTAAAATCCAGATAATAGCAAGTAATGCTAAGAGGATATACCGAAAGATTAATGAGAGCCGTCTTTGATTTGAATATGACTTCATGTCTAGCCCTCCTTATAAGCGTTAGTGTGGCGATATGCAATCAGCGAGACGACCGCACTAATAATGAAGATTAAGATACCTAGTACAGCTGACGCGTTATAACGCTGTTCCTGACCGAACGTCAAGTTATACAGCCACGTTACCAGCAAGTCAGTCGACCCGGCTCCGTTATACTTACTGTTCATTGGTGCACCACCCGTCAGCAAGAAGATAACGTTGAAGTTGTTGATGTTACCAATGAATTGTTGAATAAGTGAAGGTGCCATAACGAATAGAATTTGTGGGAAAGTGATTGAGCGGAAAATTTGTGCAGCGTTGGCACCATCGATCTTGGCAGCTTCAATTTGATCTTCTGGCAAGTTTTGAATAATTGCAGTTGAAACCAACATTGAAACTGGGATACCGATCCACATATTAACAAGGATAACGGTGATTCTAGCTACTAATGGAGAAGCTTGGTTATCAATGAAGTGAATTGGCGAACTAATCCAGTGTAAGTTCATCAAAATGTTGTTCAAAGCACCTTGGTAGTCTAAGAACTGAGCCATCATCAAAAGTGAAACAAATTGAGGAACAGCCCAAATAATTACAAAGACTGTTCTCCAAAAGGCCTTATACTTAATGCCTTTGGATTCAATCAACATTGCAAGCAAAACACCAAAGAAGAAAGTAGTAGCAGTTGCAGCTACGGCCCAAATCAAGGTCCAGCCCAATACTGGGAAGAAAGTACCAGCTAAGTCACCACTCAACACATTACCGAATGCTTGGAACCCTGTCCAAGAAAAGGCGATTGGGTGCTGACGATCATAGTTAGTAAATGCCATTGAAATCATGAAGACCGTTGGCAAAACTGTGAAGAATAGGATACCCAATAATGGAATAACCATTAAAGTTGCATGTAAACGTGTATCAAGCAAACTCTTAAGTTCCTGAACATTGGTTGGAATATGTTCACCATCACGTTTCAAAATGTAATTGTGTCTAGTAGATCTTAAATTAACAATGTAAAGATAAATCATTGCTATACACAAGATGATTGCTAAAACACCGAACAGCAAAATCAAAACTGAGTTTGAAGGCTGTTTCGTGATATACACACCCTGAGCAGCGTCATAGACAACTTTTTTGCTCTTAATCGGACCTAATGTAGCCAGGATACCTAAAGTTGAGATACCACTAAAGATAAACCAAACAATGAATACAATTTCAGAGATTAATAATGCAAGACCTTTAACCCATTGCTTGTTGGCTAAGGCATTACTACCCATAATGAAGAATGATAACTTGGTAGCAATATCGCCTTTAGACCATACTTCGCGATATGTTGCTTTAGGAGCTACATGCTTTTTCTTTAGAAACATAACTTCTCCCCTTCTTAGGCAAAAAGGTTGGAATTAACGGCCAACCTTTGCTTATGCTTTAAGAAATACTATTTAAAATTATTTCTTAGAAATATCTTTTTGCAACTTAGCAAGCTTTGCCTTGTATTGTGAAGGCTTAATCTTGCCGTCGTAAGTACCACTGATAAGTGGAGCTGATTCATTCCAGAATGTTGCCATTTGTGGAAGCTTAGGTTGTAATACTGAGTTACCTGGTTTAGCCATTTCAATTACAGCTTCAGCAACTGGATCACTCTTAACTGCACTTGAGTTTACAGCACTCTTAAGTACTGGGATTTGACCAGCTTCTTTGTGGGCGATCAATTGAGCCTTCTTGTTAGTAATGTAAGCAGCTAAATCTGAAGCAGCTTTAGCGTTCTTAGTGTGTGAGTTAACTGCGAAGCCTTCGATACCAAGGAATGCTTCCATTTGTACGCTCTTGCCACCAACTTCAATCTTAGGATACTTAGCAACTGCGAAATCCTTACCTAAGATCTTCTTAATGTTAGCTGCGTTCCATGGACCATCAAGAATAGCTTGTGCGTGACCCTTCTTTAATTGGTTCAAAGCGTTTGAAGTTTGCATTACGCCCTTATTGTTCTTTTGAGCTGCGTACCACTTCAATGCGTTAACACCATTTTGTGAGTCAAATGTTGAACCCTTAAGGTCTTCACCGTTAGCGCCGTAAAGCTTTGTACCTGCTGAGAACATTACTGGCCACATTACGTAAGCGTTAGTAAAGTCAGTAGCTACAACACCCTTAGAGGTTAAAGTCTTCCAGTCCTTAACGTCGTTTGCTGAAAGCTTAGACTTGTTGTAGTAAATGGTTTGTGCTTGTTGTGCGTATGGGAATGCGTAAACCTTGCCCTTCCAAGTTACACCCTTTGAAGCAACATCAATGTAGTTTGCCTTGATGTCTTTAGTTGCTTCTGGTGAAAGTGGGTTAATGTAACCAGCTTCAGCCATTTGACCTAATTGGTCGTTAGGAACTTCAAATACATCAGCAGCCTTTGATGGGTCCTTACCAACGTCAGTCTTAGCGTTAGCTGAACCGTTAGGACTTTGAACAACACGAACCTTGATGTTCTTATTCTTCTTAGTAAAGTCCTTTGCAATTTGCTTGTAGTAAGGAACTTGTTCAGTATCTACCCAAAGAGTTAAGTTAGCTTTCTTTGAGCTAGAGTTATTACTACTTGATGAATCTGATGAACCGTTTGAACATGCTGCAAGTGACATTGCTGCAAGAACAGCGGCACTACCTAAAGCCATTTTCTTCCAAATTTTCATAACTTTTCCTCCTAAAAAAATCAAAACAATAAATAATTCTTAACAACAGTAGCCTTTGCTACTTATGGTTGTAAGCTTTAATAAATTAAATTAGTTAACGATTGCCTTGGTGCTGTCTTTATCAAAGAAGTGAGCCTTGTTAACATCGAAGCCCATCTTTACTTTGTCACCAGGCTTGTGATAATCACGTGAATTTACAATTGCAGTAAATTCAGTTCCATCAACTTCTTGGTGAAGTTGAATGGTTGCACCCAGAAGTTCTGAAACAACAACGTTTGATTCAATTACTGAATCTGGCCAAGTTTCCATAAATGCTTCTTCTGAGTGAATGTCTTCTGGACGAATACCAAAGACAAGATCTTTATCGTTATATCCTTTCTCGTTAAGCATCTTAGCTTTACCTTGAGGAATACCGATGTTCAAACCTTTACCATCTGAAATTCGACCGTCCTTATAGTGAACGTCGAAGAAGTTCATTTGAGGAGAACCAATGAATCCAGCAACGAACATGTTAACTGGCTTGTTGTAAACCTCAAGTGGGGTACCGATTTGCTCTACTCGACCAACAGACATAACAACAACTCTGTCAGCCAAGGTCATAGCTTCAGTCTGGTCGTGAGTAACATAAATAGTTGTAGTACCCAACTCTTGGTGAAGCTTAGCAATTTCGGTACGCATCGTTACACGTAATTTCGCATCCAAGTTTGATAATGGTTCGTCCATTAAGAAAATAGGAGCTGCACGAACGATTGCACGTCCTAAGGCTACACGCTGACGTTGACCACCTGATAAAGCACCTGGTTTTTTATCCAAATATTCTTCAAGGCCCAACATCTTAGCGGCTTTCTTAACTTTTTCATCGATTTCAGCTTTAGGCGTGTGACGAAGCTTAAGTCCGAAAGCCATGTTGTCGTAAATAGTCATATGTGGATACAAAGCATAGTTCTGGAAAACCATCGCAATGTGTCTGTCTTTTGGAGCAACATCATTCATTACCTTGTGATCAATTTCCAAAGTACCTTTACTGATGTCTTCAAGTCCTGCGACCATTCTTAATGTAGTTGACTTACCACAACCTGATGGACCAACGAAAACGATGAATTCCTTATCTTTAATATGTAAGTCAAAGTCATTTACAGAATATTTATCATTACCTTGATACTTTTTGTAAATATGGTTTAAATCAACCTCAACCATTGTTTTCCCTACTCTCTAACTTTTATTTTTCATTAAAAACTTTTTCAATCTCACTAAGTTTCAAATCTGCAGTTGTTGGTACGATGTAGTCAGCTTCTTTTAAAAGTTCCTTATCACCAATACCAACTGCAAATTGACCAGCGGCTTTAATTGATTCCACACCAGCTTTAGCATCTTCAAAACTAATTACTTCATCAGCCTTAAGCCCTGCAATTTCTTGTGCTTTTTCATAAATTTCAGGATCTGGCTTACCGTGATGCAATGTGGCAGGATCAACGATGCCATCGAATTCATCCATAATGCCTAATCTGGTCAAAATCTTAGGTGCATTCTTAGAAGCTGAAGCAATTACCATCTTAAGGTTTTGCTTTTTAGCATCTGCCAAAAGTTCTGGAATTCCTGGCAAGATATCCTTTGGTGTCATTGTTTCAACTTGCTCAACGAACTTGGAATTCTTTTCTGCAGCGAATTTTTCTTTTTCAGCTTCAGTATATTTATCTTCTTGACCACCATATTTCAGAATCAATTCCAATGAATCCATTCTTGAAATACCACGTAAGCTATCAAGTTGAGCATCGTTTAAAGTAATGCCTAATTCTTTTGCCAAGTTGTTCCAAGCTGTTAAGTGAAACTTAGCTGAATTGGTTAAAACACCATCTAAATCAAACAATAATCCTTTAAGCATTCTGGGTTTCACCTTCTTTAAGAGTAAATTTCTTTCCCTTAACTACAACATCTAAGTCTTCACCTTTATGTAAAGTAATCTTAGTTTCCTTATGATCTACATAAACTTCAATCAAGCGACCGCGGTAGTTAATCTTAAAGCCATAGTGATCCCACTTATCAGGAACAAATGGATCAAATTTCAATTGATCATGATCATAACGCATCCCTGCGAAACCTTGAACAATTGCAAGCCATGAACCACTCATTGAGGTGATGTGCAAACCATCAACCGTATCGTTGTTATAGTTATCAAGGTCTAAGCGAGCAGTTCTTTCATAAAGCTCAACGGCCTTCTTTTGCTTGCCAAGTTCTGCAGCCAAAATTGAGTGAATACATGGTGACAGTGAACTTTCGTGAACTGTTAATGGTTCATAGAAGTCGAAGTTCTTTTCCTTTTCTTCCTTGGTGTATTGATCATTTAAGAAGTAGATACCTTGTAAAACATCGGCTTGTTTAATAAATGGTGATCTCAAGATCTTGTCCCATGACCAGTGTTGGTTAATTGGACGTTGATCTTCAATTTCACTAACTGGACGAATGTCTTTGTCTAAGAAGTCATCTTGTTGTAAGAAGATGCCGCGTTCCTTATCTTCTGGAAGGTACATCTTATCAACGATGTCTTGCCACTTTTCTTTTTCTTCTTCAGTGACGTGTACTCTTTCTTGAGCTTCCTTTGTAGCAAGTGGCAAACGCTTCAATGTGTATTGCAGAAGCCATCTTGCCATGGTGTTAGTGAACCAGTTGTTGTTAACGTTGTTTTCGTATTCGTTAGGACCGGTTACACCGTGCATAACGTACTTGTTACGCCACTTGGACCAGTGAACTCTGGCTGCCCAGAATCTAGCAGTTCCAACTAAGACGTCCATACCTTCGTTCTTAACGTAACTATCATCACCAGTGTAATCAGTGTACATAGCGATTGCGTGTGGAATATCTGCGTTACGGTGAATTTCTTCAAAAGTAATTTCCCATTCGTTGTGACATTCAATTCCGTTAAATGTAACCATTGGGAACAATGCACCTGGTAAGCCTTGCTCTTTAGCGTTGTGGTAAGCACCTGGTAATTGATCGTGACGATATTGAAGAAGTGCTCTTGTAACGCTTGGATCAGTTACACATAAGTACATTGGAACGATGTAAGCTTCTGTGTCCCAGTAAGTAGCACCACCGTATTTTTCACCGGTAAAGCCTTTAGGACCTACGTTTAAGCGTTCATCTTCACCGTAGTAAGTCATAAACAATTGACAAATGTTAAAGCGAATACCTTGTTGAGCGGCATCATCACCTGCAATAACAACATCTGATTTGTCCCAACGCTTCTTCCATACAGCTTCATGATCAGCTAAGTTTTCGTCAAATGACTTAGATTGAAGTTTCTTCATCAAGTCATTTGCTACATCGGCTTGATCTTGATCCTTAACGTCACGGCTAGTTACTACAATGACATCTTTTTCAAGTTCATAACTTTCATTTTCAACTAATTCAACTGATAGCTTTTCACTTAACTTCGCACTTTCAGTTGAGACATCGCCTTGAACAATTTCACCGTTGTGACGCAAGCTTTGCTTAAGCAAAACAGTGAATTGAGGAACATCATAAGGATTTTCTTTAGTCTTGACTTGAATTGTTCTAGCTTTTTCATCTTCACCTAGTGGCAACCAGAAACGTTCATCATAGTTACTATCTTCATTAACAACTGTGCCATCTAATGTAGAATCAAAATCAATCTTAGCGTGACCTTCAAGCACTGTAGCCTTTACTTGAATCAGAGCAGCTTCTTTTTGAACGATATGAAGGAAACGCTTAAATTCAAATTTAACTTTGGCATCTTTTCCTTCGTAAATAAAACTTCTTGTAAGAAGGCCTTGATGCATATCAAGAGATAATTCAAAGTCATCAAATTTGACTTTGGCTAAGTCTAGTTTTTCACCATTAATGGTAATGCCAATGCCAATAAAGCTTGGTGCGTTAGGTGTTTTACCGAAATATTTAGGATATCCGTTCTTCCACCAACCCACACGAGTCTTATCTGGGAACCAAACACCTGCAAGATATGTACCTTGTAAGCTATCACCAGAATAGCCTTCTTCAAAGTTTCCTCTCATACCCATATAATCATTACCGATTGCAGTCATGCTTTCCTGTAATCGTTTATTTTCTGGATCGAAATTATGAGTAATGACCTTCCAAGGATTAATTTCAAAAATTCGTTTCATATACTTTATATCTCCCACAAAATTAAGTGCTCTTTTGTTTACGCTTTCATTATCCTTAAATTGAAAGCGGTTTACAATATCAAAACCATTGTTACCGGTATCAGAATTTGTTAATAAAAAAAGAAGATAGTTCTTAATCTATCCTCTTTTCGTACACTTATTAAAAGTAATTTTTAATCAACCGTGATTACAAAGCCTTTTGGAGCTAATACTCCATTTTGATAATCTTGACTAAATGAATTTTTACAATCAATTTTTACATTATGATCCGTGGTGTTAAAGTACGCTTTAACAGATTCCATTCCGTTTCTATCTACCTCAATCAGGCCATTTTCTGTTACATGTAACTTAATTGTCCCTTTACCGAAGGTTTCATCATGATCTAAACGGAACTTAATCAATTCATGAACTCTTTGCCAAACAGGACCATCTTCCTTTGACCAATCCATTGGTTTACGACAATCTGGATCATTGCCACCTGTCATTCCCATTTCAGTACCGTAGTAAATACATGGACTGCCTTTTTGCACAAATTCAAAGGTTAATGCCTGCAAAGCCAAGTCTTGGTCGCCATTAGCCACTGTTAAAATTCTGGCAGTATCATGTGAATCAAGCATATTCATCATCGCTGCATTAGTTGAATCACGATACTTCATGAGTTGATCAGTTAAACGCTTAGTCATTTGATCAGCCGTCAATTTATGCTTAAAGAAATGATCTTCAATTTGCAAAGTATATGGATAATTCATAACGCCAGTAAATTCATCCCCATTAAGCCATGGACGAGCTGAGTGCCAAACTTCACCAACAATGTAAAAGTCTGGCTTGATATCAGTTACTGCCTTATGGAACTTCTTCCAGAAATGATGATCTACCTCGTTGGCAACATCCAAGCGCCAAGCATCAATATCAAAATACTTCACCCAGTACGTAGCTATCTCAAGCAAGAAATCTTGTACTTCAGGGTTAGCAGTATTTAATTTAGGCATGTGCTTTTCAAATGCGAAAGTATCAAACTGCGGATTTCCTTCACCTTGCAATGGATCATGGTACGGTTCAACTGGATACTCATTAATGTGGAACCAGTTAGCAAAACGAGAACTTGGACCATTTTTAACCACGTCTTGCCACTGCATTGATTGATCACCTAAGTGGTTAAATACCGCATCCAGCATGACTTTCATGCCACGTGCATGGGCCTCATTAACTACTTTGGCAAACAAGTCTTTATCACCAAATTCTGGATCGATTTGCAAATAATCAATCGTGTCATATTTATGGTTGGAGCTTGCTTTAAAAACAGGACAGAAGTATAAGCCATTTACTCCAAGTTTTTTCAAATAATCCAAATGGTCTAATACCCCTTGCAAGTCACCACCATAAAAGTCTTCTCGACCAGGATGATCTTCGGGATTCCAAGACTTCATATTTTTAGGATCATTAGATTTATCACCATTGGCAAAGCGTTCTGGGAAAATCTGATACCACACGGTATGTCTAACCCATTCCGGTGTTTTAACCATATCAATATCATGGCAATATGGAACCTTAAAATATGAGCCATCTTCCATTAAGGCTGTCTCTACATCGCTGCTGATTGCTCTGTCACCTACAACAACGCTGGTGCCATCGTTACCAATTACTTCAAAAGTATACTTTAAACGGTGAAATGGTGCTTCAAGGGTAGCTCCCCAGTGATCCTCAACTTGACCTTCACCAATCTTAGTCATTTCAATGGTTTTAGCTTGGTTCAATGGTAAATAGTTATCGCAATAATGCACAATAACTTTTTCAATATCATTCTTTGCGCTATGAAAACGAACACGAACATGAGTCGCATCAATTACAAAGCTGTCTTCACTTTCAGTTCTGTGTTTTAATGCTGCTAATTGCATGTTTTAATTCTCCTTTTTCAACACAACACCTGCATAAGGCATCAAAGTTAATTTCCCGTTAGTTAATTGATATTCTCCTGCTTTTAATTTTTCTTCCATATATCCTTGTGGAATCTCTACTGTAATCTTTTCATTGCTTAATGAAACTGCCACGATTGCACTCTCATCGCTTAAATCACGCTGGTAAATATAACTATTTTTATCAGTTGGAAGCATATAGTAGTCGCCATCTTGGAATAATCTTTCTTTTTTAAGGGCGATCATCTTTTTATAAAAAGTAAACATGCTAATATCTGAATTTACTTCACTAGCAACTGAAACATGTTTTTCAACAATCCCGTTAATCCAAGGAGTTCCTTCAGTAAAACCATAATTTTTAGTGTCATTCCACGGCATTGGACCGCGAGCTGGCAACTTATGCGTTTCACTTACCATCGTCATTGCATCTTCTCTACTGATACCTGCCTGTTCTGCTTTTTTAATCCATGGTGCCACCGTCTGATCTTCAAATTGATCAACACTAGTAAAATGCAAATTCTTTAAGCCTAATTCTTCGCCATAATAGATAACTGGAATCCCGTGCTGCAAATACATCAAGATAGCCAAACTTTTAGCTTGGGTTGGCGTCTTCGCCACTCTGGTAGCCAGTCTAGCCATGTCATGATTATTCCAGTAAAGAGTTGGCTGAGAAACACCTGCTAAGGTCTGTTGCCAAACAACTTGATTTTGCTTAAAGGCCGTAAAATCAATACCCTTAGGTTGATATTGCTCAGGATAGCGCTTATCTACTTTTGACTCATCATCAGTAAAGTAACGAAAAGTTATAACACTATCCATCAAATGATTACGCTTATTAGTGTAATCAACGGCCAAATTTACGCTTGCACTTGCAGCTTCGCCTAATAGCAAGGCGTCTGGATAATCTTGCTTAATCTTTTCACAAAACGGCCGCATCCATTCCTGAACTTGAGGCAAGTTGGCAAAAAATGGTTCGGCAATAACCGGTTTGTCATCACCAGCTTTATTAGGATAATTTTGTCTCAAATCTGCTTTGCCAATATGAATAAACGCATCAAGCCGCAGACCATCAATCCCCTTTTTTAGCCAAAATTCGGCTACTTCAAGCATGGCGTGGCGCACTTCAGGATTTTTCCAATTAAGGTCCGGCATACGCTTATCAAACAAATGGAAATATGATTGACCAGTTCCTGCTGGATCAGGCTCCCAAACGCTGCCACCAAAGAAACTCCCCCAATTGTTAGGGCGCTTGCCATCATGACCTGCAAAAATGTAATAATCACGATACAGACTATCAGGATTCTTAATTGCATCTTGGAACCATGGATGCTGATCTGAAGTGTGATTTAAGACAAAATCCATAATAAGATGAATGCCAGCTTCATGAAGTTCTTTAATTAAGTTCTCCATGTCTTCCATTGTTCCCATATGTGGATCAATAGCAAAATAGTTTGAAACATCATAGCCATTATCTACTTGTGGTGAAACAAAAATAGGATTAAGCCAAACGGCATTAACCCCTAAATTTTGCAAGTATGGTATTCTCTTCCGAATACCATTTAGGTCGCCAATACCGTCATCATTACTATCTTGAAAAGACTTAGGATAAATTTGATAAATAATTGCGTGATCATACCAATGTGCCATAATTTTTTCCTCCATGCATAGTTTAGTTGATATAAGAAACCGTTTTCAATATGTATAGAGATGTTACCGGTATCAAAAAAGCATATCTTGCGATATGCTTTATCTTTTAATTATTATTTATTATCTCGTAAGTTTAATGACTTCACGAGCGATCATTACTTCCTCATTAGTTGGTACAATCAAAGCTTTAACTTTAGAATCTGGCTTTGAAATAAATTTTTCACCATCAGTTCTGTTAGCTTCAAAGTCAGCCTTTAAGCCTAAATATTTCAAAGAAGACATAATGCCTGCACGAATTCCGGGATCATGTTCACCAATACCGGCCGTAAAGACAATACCGTCTACACCATCCATTTCTGCAGCATAAGCACCAACATAGCGAACTACCCGATTAATGTAAATACGACGAGCTAACTTGGCTCTTGGTTCATCACTTTCAATCAAATCACGCATATCTGATGAAACGCCTGAAATACCTAACAACCCTGATTCTTGATTCAACATATCAATTGCTTGATCAATATCCATACCAGTCTTATGCATCAAGTATTGCAAAGCCGATGGATCAAAGTCACCGCTTCGAGTCCCCATCGTCACCCCAGTTAATGGACTAAAGCCCATCGAAGTATCATATGATTTGCCATTCTTAACTGCAGTGATTGATGAACCTGATCCTAAATGGCAAACAATTAAACGAGCGATGTTAATATTTTTATGCATCATCTTAGCGGCACGAGGGGCAACATAACGTACAGAAGTGCCATGTGCACCATATTTACGCACTGCGTAATCCTTATAATACTTGTACGGAATAGAATATAAATAATGAACAGCATCAAGAGTGTGGTGATATGCCGTATCAAAAACGGCAACCTGTCGAACGTTAGGCAGAATACTCATAAAAGCTTTAATTCCTTCTGTTTCAGGACCATTATGCAAAGGTGCTAATTGAGCAATCCGTTCAAGTTTGTGTAAATTATGATTATCAATGACTACAGAATTAGGAAATACTTCTCCACCGTTAACGATTCGGTGCCCTACTCCTTTAATTTCACTTAATTTCTCTACAACATGATATTTCTTTAAACAGTCAATCAATAAGCTTACTGCATCCCTTTGCGTAGGAATCGACATATTTTTAATATATTCGTTACCGTTAGCCAATTTTATTTTAAAAATCGAATTTGGCATACCTACACGTTCTGCTCCGCCTTTTGCAATTACTTCTTCGCTAGGAAAAGAAAAGAGCTTATATTTAAAAGAAGAACTACCAGAATTGATTGCTAAAACTTTTTTCATAATATCGTGACCTCTGTTTTATTCGATGTATCTATAACTTATCTCTTATTTTTAAGTATAGCGCTTTCATTGCAGAGATGGAAAAATTTTGAAATTAAAAAATCACATCGATGTGAAAATCAATGCGATTTTATTATCTAGTAGTCTCTCGTCTAATCAATTCTGGCTTAAGCATAACTTCACCTTGTGGGGAACCAGATTGAGCAATTTTTTGCAATAACATACTTGCTAGCATTTCACCCATCTTAAAAATAGGCTGCTTAATTGTAGTTAACTTAGGATTAGAAACTTGGTCCAAAAAGACACCGTCAAAGCCAATCACACCAAAATCTTCCGGAATCCGAGCGCCCTCAGCTTGCAGCTGCCGGACAACGCCTACCGCAATTCGATCACTAGCACAGACAAAACAAGTATCTTTTTTAAACCCTTTAAAATGCTCATGAATCACATCTTGGGCGGCATGACTGTGGTTAGAAACCCGATAAATCTGCGGAATTAATTGGTGCTGTTGCAAAGTATTGATATAACCAGCTTCACGCGAATACTCAAATGGCTCTTTAATATCAATTCCGATAAAAATAATGCGCTTATATAAGCGATCCAATGCATACTGTGTTGCCATCTTCTCGGCAGTTTGATTATCTGTATCAACAAAATCATATCCGCGGTGATTTTCACCAAATAATACGAATGGCTTATCCAGCTTATCGAACATATCATAATCTTTATTCCGCGCACCTGTAATCAAATAACCATCGGCACGACCTTTTTCAATTTGGCTGGGATCAGTTACTAACTGCATGGCGTATTGCTTAGTATTCAATCCTCGAGCAAAGCCAAAAAGCAAGTTTATGTAATATGGCTCGGTTGTATCAATATCTTCTAAAGTAACAAATTTGACTACATTAGTACGATTATTAACTAAAGCTTGGGCAATTGAATTAGGATGGTAATTTAAATCTTCCATCGCCTTTTCAACTATTACTCGCAACTCTGGCGTTACTTGCTCTGGGTGGTTGATTACCCGTGATACCGTCATTTTGGAGACGTTTGCTTCTTTAGCTACATCAGATAAAGTTGTCATTTTATTCCTATTCTAAGTACATCTTTCTAAATCTATTTAGATCTTTTTGACTAAAACCAAGCTCTTTTTTGAAGAAGTTATCAAAACTGCCCCAGCCTTTACGGATAGTTTCGGTAATGCCGCGGATAGCTGGTCCTTCACCTTTGGTCAGGTTCATTTTAGAAACCATTTTTGCAATCTGATTATCATCAGGGTATTGCTTGGCTAATGCAAAATTGTACAGTTCATTCGTCAACAAATAGTCTTGCGCAATCGTATCATCATCTACGCCAAGAGCAGTCAAAATCAGAGCTGACGTCATACCAGTTCTGTCTTTCCCTGCACTACAGTGATAAACCAAGGCATCTTCTTCTGGAAGCTCAATCAGCTCCGCAAAAATCTTGGCAAACATATGCTGGCTATGAGTATTGAGCAAAACTTGTTGATATATTTCACCCAAATAGTTATCACCCATGTCGGGAATATGATGAATGAAACGGTAAAGCTTATTGTCACCCTTGTTTTCCTTACGGTTTTCAGAATAAATATGCGCATCCACGTAACGCACATTAGGCCATTGCCTATCTGGAGCTGTGTTTTGCTCATACTTTGAACGTAAATCGATATCAACTGTAATCCGGCGATCAGCTAGCTTTTGCTCATCTTCATCAGATAAAGAGCTAAGCGAATCAGAACGATATATTTTATTCCACTTTACATGTTGACCTTTATCATTCTTATAACCGCCGATATCTCTAAAATTAAGCGGTCCATCTAAAGCAAGTATTCTATCATGCTCCATTTTGCTTACCCTTTCTTTGCAAAAGTATTAATATATTATATTTTATTATACATCACTAATCATGTGCAAAAACTTGCGTTGCCTTGATTGCACGCTGCCAGCCTGAATATAGTTTATTTCTTTCTGCTTCATACATCTTAGGCTCAAAGGCTTGCCCAATCTTGAAAATATGCTTTAACTCATCCGTATTTTTCCAATAATCAACGGCAAGACCTGCCAAAAATGCGGCGCCCAAACTAGTAGTTTCTAGTGTTTTAGCCCGTTCGATCTTGATATTTAAAATATCTGCCTGGAACTGCATTAAATAGTTGTTGTTACTTGCGCCGCCATCAACTCGCAGGTTCGGGATCTTAATACCAGAGTCTTTTTGCATCGTATCAACAACATCACGAGTTTGATAAGCAAGGGATTGCAACGTGGCTTTGATAATATCCTTATCTGTTGTTCCACGTGTAACACCGAAAATTGATCCTCGCGCTTCCGCATCCCAATAAGGTGCACCCAGCCCCGTAAATGCTGGCACAACATAAACTTCATTTTCAGAAGTTGATTCGTAAGCTGCCTGTTCAGAATCCGGTGCATGCTTAATCAACTTCATTGAGTCGCGTAGCCATTGGATTGCACTACCTGCTACAAAAATTGATCCTTCCAAGGCATAGGTGATTTTGCCATTAATGCCATAACCAATAGTAGTCAGTAAATTATTGTTAGAGTCAGTTGGCTTTTCACCGGTATTCATCACGATGAAAGCACCAGTACCATAGGTATTCTTTACCATGCCTGGCTTTAGAGCTAATTGTCCAAATAAAGCAGCTTGTTGGTCACCTGCCATTCCTGCAATTGACACCGTGCCACCAAAGAACATGCAATCTGCAGTTTCACCATAAATTTCTGAATTAGAACGCACTTCTGGCAACATCTGTTTAGGAATGTTTAACAACTTTAAAATATCATCATCCCATTTGAGGGTATGAATGTTAAACAGCATGGTTCTTGCAGCATTAGTATAATCAGTTACATGTTTTTGCCCATTAGTTAATTTCCATACTAACCAACTATCAATAGTGCCAAATAAAAGTTTGCCTTGTTCCGCCTTTTCTTGTGCGCCAGGAACATGGTCCAAAATCCAACGAATCTTAGTTGCACTAAAATATGGGTCAATAATTAAACCTGTCTTTTCTCTAATCTCTTCACTATAACCGTCGTTTTTAAGCTTTTCCGCTAATTTAGTCGTCTGACGTGATTGCCAGACAATCGCATGATAAATAGGATTGCCAGTATCCTTATCCCATACAACAGTCGTTTCACGCTGATTAGTAATACCGATAGCTGCAATTTGACTAGGCCAAATACCAGAATTTATAAAGGCATTGGCAATTGTCGTTTGTACTGCCATCCAAATTTGATGAGCATCATGCTCTACCCAACCTGGTTCTGGAAAATATTGAGGTATTTCTTTTTGAGCAGAAGCTACTTTTTTACCATTATGGTCAAATAAAATAGCTCTGGTTGAAGTAGTTCCCTCATCAATTGATAAAATATATTGCTCAGCCATTTTAAATCTCTTTTCTACAAAAGCGCTTTCTTATAAGTTTACTGTTTTTTCTATGCAGATTCTAGCGATTCTGTTCTTAACTACGTTATAATTTTCATAATATTAAGACTAAGAGGTGTATGAAATTGATTAAAGATCCAAAAATTGCAGTAACTATTGCAGGAAATGATAGTGACGGTAGTGCAGGAATGCCAGCAGATTTGCATGCATTCTATGACCGCGATGTTTACGGAATGGGCTTAATGACGGCCGCTGTAGCAGGCAATACTACCGGTATTTTTGCGCAGCAGATTATGCCCGTTGAATTTATTCAAAAACAATTTGATGTATTGAATGATGACTTTAAGATTAGTGCTGCCAAGACGGGGATGCTTGCCAACAAAGAAATCATCGATTGTGTAGCTGATAATCTTGAAAAATATGACATGGGTAAAATCGTGCTTGATCCAGTAATTATTACTAAACATGGTGCAACTTTGCTTGATGACAATGCTTACCAAACCTTCTTAGATCGACTTTTACCATTAGCTGATGTGATTACTCCTAACTTTTATGAACAGCAAAAACTTACAGGGATGAAACTGGAGAATAAGGAAGAAATTCATGCCGGTGCTAAAAAGTTGCAAGAAATGGGTGCTAAAAATGTTTTGATGAAAGGCAGACACGATGCCGATCAAGCTGAAGTTACCGACATCTTGCTTACTGAAGATGGCAGCTTCCATGAATTTACCAAGCCGCAATTCAAGACTGATCGCGTAAACGGTACTGGTGACACTTTATCTGCTGTAATTACGGCAGAACTTGCTAAAGGTAAATCAATTATTGATGCAGTTAAAATCGGTAAAGATTTTACTTATGAGGCTATCTCCCACCCTATCAACGTTGGTTCTAAATGGGGACCAATTAATCATTGGGCTGCGGAAGATAAAGTAGAATAAAAACGTCGCGTTTTTTCTTATTAGTCTATTTACGCTTTACAGTTAAAAAACAAATAATATTGAATCAAACTCAATTTGGTAGTAATTTTAAATTGTATTCAATTAATCATAATTGTTAAGAAAAGGGAGTTTGAATGAAAAACAAATTATTACTAGGCCTCGCTACAGCTACAATACTAGCAGTAGGTAGTGATGCTCTAATCAACACTAGTATTAATCAACCACAAGTTTTATTAGCTGCTAAAACTAAGAAAAAACACCATAAAAAACGTCAAGCTGCTAAATATCGTCCACGCCTGCTCAAGAAGCATCCCGCCTACATTATTGGTCAAAGTAGTTTACCTGATGCTAAGTCATTAATTAATACTGGCAAATTACCCAAAGGTACGCACTACTCTTGGAAGAAGAAACCAGAAATCAATCAACCTGATTCATATTCATCTGGAGATGCCAAGATCAAAGTCACCTATCCTGATCACAGCGTAGATATCGTTCCTATATCTTTTAAGCTTTATGGAAAAAATGAAATGGTCATGCCGATAGATTACAAGTTAGAAGACGTGGCTCAAGCGGATCAAACTGATCATGCTACTGATAAATTAAAAAAAGCCACTGAAGAAGGCATGGATTCTAATATCTTTATCGCAGAATCACCAGCCGACGATAAAGAAAAAGTTAACTTCTATCATTTAACCAATGATCAAAAAAAGCGCCTAAACGATTTTGCCGTTGAATTAATTAATGAAGCTAGAGCTGCTCTTGGTGCACCTAGTGTCAGCACAGATGATGAAGTTTTAGCTGCTGCCGACAGAGTAGCAAGTGAATATAACCATGATCATTATTCCTACGATGCTGGTCATGACGTTGATGGCTTGCACCGAGCTTTAGATTCATATGGCGGTTGGGCTGAAGATATGGATTGCCAATATACTAAGCCTAAGAACATGACTGAAATTAAGGAATTCGTCTACAACAGCATCATGGCTTACCTTTTCAACACTATTAGCTGGGAATGGCATCATGCTGCAAGTATTGCTGGAACCGATGGCGGTGAATTGAGCAGAGTCGCTGTTTCATATACTAAGGCTGCAGATGACATGTACGTTACTCACTTTATCTTCTTGCCTTAGTAAGCAAGCTTTAAAAATATAGCGAATTCAAAATGAAGATTACACTTAAAACTATTTTTAACATAGTCTACTTCTGCAATCTGATTTATCAAATTGGTTTCATCGGTTGCAAGCTGCTGACACATAACCCAATCGATTCTACTGAATGGCTTGTGGTAATTTCTAGCATTGTTGCAACTACGTTAATTTACATTATCGTTAAAAAACTTAATTCATTAATTAACCTATATTTTAAAACCTTTTAACGCACATCTAAATCGATTTAGGTTATACTAAGGACATGAATTTCTAAGCAAATAAGGGACGATAAAATGAGCGATAAAATGAGCGATAAATTAATCAAAATTGCATATCTTTACGAAGACTTGATGAACACCTACGGTGATTCCGGCGATGTTAAAATTCTTCGTTTTTTGCTTAAGCGTGAAGGCTATGACACACAAGTTGATAACATTTCACTTGGTGACGACTTCAACGCTTTTGACTACGACTTCGTATTCTTCGGTGGTGGCCAAGACTTCGAACAAACTGTGGTTGCTAAAGATTTGCCAAGACACAAAGAAACGCTTGAAAAATACATCAACAGTGACAAGCCAATGCTCTGCATCTGTGGTGGTTACCAATTAATGGGGGACTACTACAAGACAAATTCTGGTGTAACGATTCCTGGTTTGGGCATTTTGCCATTGCATACTGTCTTCAAGTCAGACAAGAGAATGATCGGTGATACTCGTTACATGACCGAATGGGGTGAAGTTAAGGCTTTTGAAAACCACTCAGGTCAAACTTACTTCGACAACAAAGACAAGTTGCATCCCCTCGGCGACATGATCGAAGGCTACGGCAACAACCCACAAGACCACGTTGAAGGCCTGCGCTACCGTAACTTCATCGGTTCATACTCACATGGCCCACTACTTAAAAATACTAATGTTGCTAATGCCATCATGAAAATGATTATCGCTTGGCATCAAGAACGTGTTAGTGAAGCCAAAAAAGTCACAGAATAAAAAATGACCCAGTCAGAATTTCTGACTGGGCTTTTTCATTATCAAATTAATTTAAAACACGTTTAGCAGCTGAGGGATAAAAGTAGGCACTGATAGCCTGCTTTCTCACCCCTTGACTAGGAGTTGCAGCATGCACATATTGTCCATTACCAACATAAATACCAACGTGGTAAGGAGCTGAAGCTGAACCCCAGAATAATAAGTCGCCTTTTTTAAGATGGCTTAACGAAACCTTTTTACCCTTAGTAACTTGACCATAAGTAGTTCTTGGTAATGTCTTTTTAGCGGCTTTTTTATAAACGTATTGAGCTAAGCCAGAGCAGTCAAAGGCTGAAGGGCCAGTAGCGCCGTAAACGTAACGCTTACCTACTTGCTTTTTAGCAAGACCAGCAACTGCTTCACGTTTTTCTGTAGTGCTTTGCTCTGCTGCGTGCACAGTTTGTGTTTGGTTAGGAACATTAATAAATGAAATTCCTGTAAAGAATACTGATAAAACTGCGGCAAACTTAACTAAATTACGTCTAAAACTCAATTGACATTTCTCCTTAATTACTTTTTATCTTTCGACGCTTTATATATTACCTGAGAAATATTACAACTATGTTTTAAAAGTAATACTATCAAATTAAGCAAAATTACAGGAAATGTCTTATTTTGTAATTTTGATAAGAAAACGCCTATATCTTTTTGCTCAACTTGAAAAATTTTTCACTTTTCTATATGCTATTAACATTGATTACAGGAGTTGAACAAACAATATGGAGAAAATAGACAGTTATGCACGACATTTTTTAATACTTATCGCCTTAATTCTGGGGCTTTCTTTGGTCTCAGAATTCCGTGATTTAGCGAACTATGCCCCATCAATGATCGACCTAGTCTGCCTATCTATCGCAACCGCCTGCACCTTTGCTTCAGGAATCACCTTACAATTCAAGAAGCTGAATCTGGTAACTATCATCCTAGCAGGCATCTTAATCTCGGTTTCCGTCTTCTTTTGGATTGAGTTTTCATCTCTTGCCTTAATCATCGTAATTTTTATTATTTACGGTATTATTACATTACTTGTCTGTTTAACTAATTTAATTTATTTCAAAAAAAGAGAGGTCGATTAAAACCTCTCTTTTTTATTCATGTACTTTATGTTTCTTTTGCTGTTTTGGTGTTAAGTTCAAAGCCATAGCTGCTAGCACAACCAGAATTGAACCTACCCAGTCCATTGGCATCATAACTAAACCAAAACAGAGAACTGAGCCTACCGTTGCGGAGAACGGTTCAAATGCATCAAGCAAGCTGGCTGTGGATGGAATAACGTAACGCAAGGCGTTAGCCATAATCTGAAATGGGATAATCGTTCCAATGATAATTACGGCACTGGTATATAACCAAACAGCTGGCTTATTAGGAATAGCTTGGAATTGCGGATGGATAATCACCAAACTGATTCCTGCAAACAGCATCCCCCAGCCAGTCACCACCATGCTGGATACTCTTTTAACAATATTAACTGGAATCAGAGTATATGTTGCTTCACCTACTGCTGAAAGCAGACCCCAGAATAATGCGACCGGCGTAATGGCCAAATGATCAAATTGTCCGTGCGTTGACAGCAAAAAGACACCGATGAAAGCCGCAATCGCAGCCAAGATATCCAACCTACGCATAACTTGCTTATGAGTAAAAGCCAAATATCCTAATACGAAAAATGGGCCGATGAATTGTAAGATAGTAGCGATCGAAGCGTTAGCTACCTGAATACACATGAAATAGAATAATTGCACGGGCAATAATCCGAAGATTCCGTAAGCGAAAATTACTAACGCATCATGCTTATTCTTTAATGTAGCAAGTGGCTGTTGCTTTAAGGCTCCTGCCAAAAGCAGAAGTACGATTCCTGAAATAATCAACCGAATTTGGGTCAACCACATCGGCGTTATTTTAGCACTAATATTGAATAAACCTTTAGCAAAAAGACCGGAGATTCCCCACATGACAGCGGCTAAGGCTGCCAGAAAAGTCCACAGTCTACGTGTTTTTGGATCAATCATTATTCAATTTTCCCTTTTTCTTTCTTGGAGAAATATTCAAAGCCATTGCAGCTAAAACAACTAAGATTGAACCGATCCAGTCCATTGGTGCCATAACCAAGCCAAAGCATAAAACTGAACCTACCGTTGCAGAGAATGGTTCAAATGCATCAAGCAAACTTGCAGTAGATGCCTTGATGAAACGCAATGAATTAGTCATCAACTGGAATGGAATCAAAGTACCAATCACAATAACGGTAGCCACATCAAGCCAAACGTGTGGTGTATTAGGAATATGTGGCATCTGTGGGTGAACGATTATCAAGCATATTCCCGCAGATAAAAGGCCCCAACCTGTAACGACTAAGCTTGAAACGCGTTTTAAAACGCCGATCGGAATCAAGGTATTAGTTGCTACACCACCGGCTGAGAGCAAGCCCCAGAATAAAACGCTTGGCGTAATGGCAAAGTGATTAAAACGGCCATGTGTTGCAAGCAAAACAACCCCAATAAAGGCACAGATCGCTGCAATCACATCAATCCGGCGCATTACTTGTTTATGCGTAAAGGCTAAATATGCCATTACGAAAAATGGACCGATGAACTGTAAAATTGTGGCAATTGAAGCGTTAGATTGTTGCACAACGATAAAGTAAAATAATTGCACAGGTAATAAACCAAAAATACCGTAAGCAATAATTACCCAAGCATCATGTTTATTCTTCATCGTAGCGATTGGCTTTTGCTTTAAAAATCCAGCTACGATCAACAAGATAATACCAGATGTGACCATTCTGATTTGTGAAAGCCACATTGGCGTGATGGACGGACTCGTATTAAATAAGCTCTTGGCAAATAAACCTGAGATTCCCCACATAACACAGGCTAGGGCAGCCAAAAATGCCCAAAGACGACGTTGTTTTTGTGTAACCATTCTTCTTAACCCTCAACTATACTAAACTAGCAACCTATATCATAACAAAAACGGACTAGCTTGAACTAGTCCGTTAATTTTTTATTCATTTTAAATTTTTACAGTTTAGCTTGTAAGGAAAGCACGATTGCACTAACACTACCAATAATTCCTATAATGACAGGAACCAACATCTCATGCTGGATAAGTAAAACTGCGAGTAAAAATACTATTGCTAAAATCGCAGAAACACGCATCGTCTTTTTATTTGCAACAATAATAGCAATAAAGACTATTGCTAGCAAGATTACACAAGCAAAATCGCCGTAAAGTGACGCATTCTCAAGCGTAGTCGCGTGTTGGATTTTTAATGGTGCATTCAAAATATCGTCCCAGAGTTTACGTCCAAATGCAATATCTGCTGCTACGTTTACCCAGAAAGTAACTATTTCGAAAAATCTGATAAAGAATAAACGATTAAGACGAATGCTAGTGATCGTTTCCCATAATGTATCACGCTTTTTAAAGCTGACAGCTGAATCACCTTTATCGAAGATCCAACCGACTAATAAATAAATGAAAATTGCTATCCCTTGAAATACTACTAAATGCATGAAAACAGAAAAGTTAAAAACTAGTGTCAACATCAAAATTACTACATAAACGAATTCTGAGGTCAACAATATTCTCTTCCATTTACGACTATGTAACCAATGATTAAGTTCTTGCTTGTTCATGTGGTCGTCCATTTGTCCATTCATATTCTCACTCTTTTTTAATCCCTTGTCTAATTTAACTAGAATTATATTCCTTCTTTTCGATTTGTCCATCATTTTTTCTAAAAAATAAAAAGGCGTAAAATCCCTATATTTTCGCCTTTTATACGTGTTATTTTCAACTATATATACATTTTTAATAACTTAATTTAAGTATTTAAATCCAGATATATACATCTGATAGCTCGATATTTATTCTCATTTTGTTCTAATTGTGTTTCTTAAACAAATTCATAGCTATATTTTATAAAAAATTTCTTCATCTTCATTATCTAAATTGAAGAAAATTACATTAGGTGCTGGTGTAGTCTTTCCAGTTCGGTTATCATACTTACCGCCAAAATATTCATAACGAAATTTTCCTTTACCAAATGGATCTTCACGGCATAAAAACACAACATAAGCTGCCTTGAATTCTTCTTCAGGGCAATCCAATCTACCGAAGATAATTTCTTCCTGATAGCCATTAGCCACTTCAAGAATGTTTTCACCTGCTCGTTGTGAACCTACTTGGATTATCAAACCATACTTGCTGCGTTTTGCATCCCGTGCGATTACGTGAACCACTGCTCGTTCTCCCAAAGCATTTCTGTTCACGTCATCAAGCGATTGCACTTCTTTGATATCAAGCTCTGGAAACAATCGCTGCACCGCAGAAAGTAATTTATCATTATACTTCTTCAAAATTCCAGCGGTTAAATGGTCCACCATCTCTGCCGACAGTTCGTTGTTTAACATAATAAAACCTCATTCCAAAAAAATAGTAGAGTTTTTCCCCTCTACTATTTATTACGCAAAAAAGGCGTAAAATTTTTTTGAAATTTAGTCTTCTTTTCTAAAAAATGGACTCAACACTGAAACTAGCAATCCATAAATAAAGTACCAACGATAAATATTAGCTAAATCTTGATTTTGCACCCAGAGAATTAGAGCAATTACTGTTAAAACTGCTCCCAAGAAAATAGTTGAGCCTAAATTTTTATCTGTAAAGAAACTAGCTCCAGCACCTAATGAAATTAATGCAATCAAACTGTAGATTACGACAATAACTGGACCTTTAGTTTGAACATCTACGTCAAGTAAAGTGGCATCAGTGAATAACTGCCAAACAAGAAAACCCGCTAGGGCAATACCAGCAAGCAATACGATTAATCTAACAACAAATGAACCAAATTTTTTCATAAGTATTTCCCCTCTAACATGTTCCCATTGTACCAAAAAAGCGCTTGGAATTTCTCCAATGTCATTAAGTTAAGACATTGACAATTAAGGGTGCTTTTTTAGAGATCGAATCATTTGGATCCGATCTCTTTTTTTGTATAAAATAAAGGCGAAAAGACCTGCCTTTTCGCCTATCTTATATATTTTAAACCTTCAAAATTATTGCCAGAAAGCTGGTGTTAATTATGAAAGCCCTTCATAAGAATATTCTAGAACGTCTTGATCAAATTATCAATAATACTGGGGATCATATTCACGATTTTATTAATAATCCTCATGCTTTTACCAGGAAACGCACTTTAGATGCAGCGACAGTCCTTAAAACTACAATTAACATGCAAGGTCAGAATTTAAACAGTGAACTCTTTAGAGCTTTTGGCAAAGATGCAACTAAAAAGAACGATAAAGTAGTTAGTACTTCTGCCTATGTTCAACGCAAAAGCCAGCTTTCTCCTGCTTGTTTTAAACATATTCTGACTGTTTTTAATCAAAATCTATTTAATATTCAACTTTTTGATCATCACTACCGTTTGTTTGCCATTGATGGCTCTGACTTTAATCAAATCTGGAATCCGAAATCGAATAACATTGTACAAGC